>JBEIUL010000411.1:0-2686 GCA_040374395.1 Phycisphaeraceae bacterium | reverse complement strand
GCTTGGGCTCGGGTTGCGGTTCCGGTTGAGGTTCGGGCGTTGGTTCGGGCTTGGGTTCCGGCTTGGGCTCTGGCGTTGGCTCTGGCGTTGGCTCTGGCTTCGGCTCTGGCTTCGGCTCTGGCGTTGGTTCTGGCGTTGGTTCTGGCACCGGAATCGGTGCGGGGAATCCGATCGGGTCGGGCTCCGGAGCCGGAGGCGGGGGCTGCTCGGGAGGAAGCGGCTTCGGTTCCGGTTCGGGCCTCGGTTCGGGCCTCGGTTCCGGCTGCGGCTCGGCCGGCCGGGCGATCGGCTCGACCGCGGGAGGCGTGGGCTGCGGCTGCGGCTCGGGCGTCGCCTCGGGGACCGGCGGAACCGGGGGCGAAGGCGTGGCCGCGGCGACCGCCTGCGAGGGTGGGGCGGTGTCGGGGCTCGGGGGCAAGCCGGTGACCTCGGAAACCGCGCCGCCCTGACCGCCCGAATCGGTCATGCGGCGGGCGGCCTGCTCGGTCTCGGCGAGGGCCGCGAGGTGCTCCTGGTAGTCGGCGTAGCCGATCCAGTTCATCGAGCTCTCGGCGCCGTCGTCGATGCCGAGGCGCACCTCCTGATCCTCGGGCTTCCTCGGTTCCTCCGGCCGGTCCGGATCACGCTCGTCGGGCTTCGGCCGATCGGGCGGCTTGTCGTCTGGCGGCCGCTCGACCGGCGGCGGCGCGTGGGCCGCCGCGTCAGGCTTCGCGACGGTCTCGCCCGAAGACGTCGAGCTCAGCGCCACGGTGAACACCGGAACGAGCACCGTCGCGTGCAGCAGGAGCGACAGCCCGAAGGAGGTCGTGATCAGCCTCGTCTCGCGGGTGTCCATCGGAGGGTTCGGAAGACGCGAGTCCGCTACGGGGCGGGCGCGGATCGCGCCGCGGAGCCCGGACGTCCGACGAAGTTGATCGGCAGCCCCACGTCGCCGAGGCGGTCCCAGAGCTCCTGCAGCAGCGGGGCCCGGTCGGTCGAGCCGGGCCCGTCGGCGAGGGCGATGTAGACGACGGTGCGGGGGTCCTTCGCCTTCGCCTCCTCGAGCCGCGGGCGGATTGCCGCGAGCTCGATCGGCACGAGGTCGAGGGCGAGCTTCCCGTCGAGGGCGACCGAGACGGTGATGGCGGGGGCCGGCGTGGCGCTCGTGCCCCGCTGGAACGACGCGAGCTGCATGGGCAGGATGTCGACCCGCACCATGACCATCGTGGCGTAGATGAAGAAGAGCAGCAGGTTGAACACCATGTCCAGCATCGCCGTGAGGTCGATGTGGGGGATGTTCTGGGTACGGCGGAGGCGGCGCACGGTCAGGCGCCCGGGGCCGCGGGTGCGTCGGGTTCGGGCACCGGGTCGGCGCTGCCCTCGACGAACGGCGCGACCGAGACCGCCGCGAGCGAGTCGCCGTCCTTGAGCCGCACGAGGCGAACGCCCTGCGTGTTCCGGCCGATCCGCGAGACGTCGCGGGCGTGGGTGCGGACGACCTTGCCGCCCTCCGAGATGAAGAGCAGGTCGTCGGCGTCGGTCACCGCCCGGACCGCGACCACCGGGCCGTTCCGCTCGGTGGCCTGGATGTCCTTGCGGCCCTTGCCGCCGCGGTCCTGCACGCGGGTCGAGCCGTCGTCGCACTGGACGAGGTACTCGCGGAGGTCGGTCCGCTTCCCGTAGCCGTTCGCGGTCGCGGTCAGCAGGTCGGCGCCGTCGACGCACCGCACGCAGCCGACGAGGGCGTCGTCGTCGTCGAGGTCGATGCCGCGCACGCCCGCCGCCGAGCGGCCCATGACGCGGGCGTCGTCCTCGTGGAAGCGGATCGCCATGCCCTTGCGGGTCGCGAGCAGCAGGTGGTCGGAGCCGGTCGTCTCGAGGACGCCCATGAGCCGGTCGCCGTCGTTGAGGCCGATCGCGATGATGCCCGAGCGGTTGACGTTGCGGTAGTCCTTGAGGCTCGTGCGCTTGATCTTGCCCTGCTCGCTGGCGAAGACGAGGTAGTTCTCGTTCGCCTCGAAATCATGCACGGGCAGCAGCGTGCGGACCTTCTCGCCCTCCTTGAGCGCGAGCAGGTTCACGATCGCCCGGCCGCGGCCGGTGCGGCTCGCCTCGGGCACCTGCCAGACCTTCACGAGGAAGACGCGGCCGGTGTCGGTGAAGCAGAGCAGGTCGTCGTGCGAGCTGCTCACGAACATGTGGGCGACGGGGTCCTCGCCGTCGGACTCGGCGCCCTTGATGCCCATGCCGCCGCGGCCCTGGGCCTCGAAGGTCTCGAGCCGCATCCGCTTGATGTAGCCCTGGTGGCTGAGGACGACCACCGCCTCGTGCTCGGCGATGAGGGCGCCCATCTCGAAGTCGTCGGCCTCGACCTGCTCGATCACGGTGCGCCGCGGCGTGGCGAACGCCTCCTTCATCGCGACGCAGTCCTCGCGGATGATGTCGAGGACGAGCCGCTCGTCGGCGAGGATGCGCTCGTAGCCCTCGATCTCCTCGTGGAGCTTCGCGAGCTCGGAGGCGAGCTGCTCGATCTCGAGCCCGACGAGCTGGATCAGCCGCAGGGCGCCGATCGCCTCGGCCTGCACGCGGGTGAGGATCGTGCCCTCGCCCGCCGTGATGAGCCGCGGCGGGACGATCGCCGCCCGCGGGTGGTCGGGCCCGATGCGGAACGCCCGGGCCTGCAGCCGTTCGATGGCCTCCTCGCGGG
>JBEIUL010000507.1:0-1976 GCA_040374395.1 Phycisphaeraceae bacterium | reverse complement strand
GTGCGGAGCGGACCTTCAACGTCGCCGCCAAGGCCTCGAAGCCCGGCAGCTACGCGTCCGCCGCCACGGCGAGCGGCGGGGCGGGGCTGTCCGTCACCAGCGGGAAGCCCGCGACGGTGGTGAAGCAACCCGGCCTGACCGTCGCCTGCGACGCGAGCGATCACGTCTTCGTCGGCCGGGACCTCACCTACCGGTTCACCGTCAAGAACCCCGGCACCTGCGCGGCCACGGCCGCGGCGGTGCGTGCGGCGTTGCCGAGCGGGGCGCAGTTCGTCTCCGCCGACCAGGGCGGCAAGCTCGAGGGCGGCAGTGTCGTCTGGCGCATGGCGAGCGTCGCGGCGGGTCAGTCGGCCACGGTCTCGATGACCGTCCGGCCGAGCGGGATCGGGAACGCCGCGGCCACCGTGACCGTGGCGGCGGAGTGCATCGATTCCGCCTCGATCGCCTGCGCCACCGAGGTCGAGGGCGTCCCGGCGATCCTCCTCGAGGTCGTCGACACCCACGATCCCGTCGAGATCGGCGAGGAGAGCGTCTTCATCGTCACCGCGACCAACCAGGGTTCGGCGACCGATCGAAACGTGAAGGTCGTCGCCACGCTGCCGGCGTCCATGGCGTTCGTGTCGGGCAGCGGCGCGTCGGCGGTGTCGGCGAGCGGTCAGACCGTCACGATGTCTCCGGTCGCGACGCTGGCCGCGGGGGCGAAGGCCGAGTGGCGGATCACGGTCCGCTCGCTGTCGGCCGAGGACGCCCGCACCCGCTGGGAGATGACCAGCGATCGGTTCAAGAGCCCGGTCACCGAGACCGAGTCGACGTACCTCTTCCGCTGAGTCGGGTCCGAAGATGCCCGGCCGACGGCCGGAGGACATTCCCGATATACGCCGCCGGCGGCGGGCCTCGCGCCCGTCGCCGGTTTTCACGTTGGAGCGTTCGTTCGGCCGTCCGCGGCGGGTAACCTTGGGACCGTTCCGCGAACCTCGGCCCGGTCGGAATCCCGGGGCCATGGTCGCGGCAGTCCCTGGATCCGAGACATGCCCCATCGAATCATGCGCGCGGTCGTGGTTGTCGCGCTTGCCGTCGCGATCGGCGCCACCGCCTCCGCGGAAGAGTTCGCGGCCCGCCTCGAGACCTACCTCGATGCGGCGAAGTCCCGCACGATCGAGGCGTGCGCGGCTCGCGGCATCGAGCTCCCGCCCGGGTTCCTCGCGTGGATCGACGCCGATCCGGTCCGCCGCACCACGGTCTGGGGCTGCCGCGCCGATCCGCTGCCGGTCGTCCTCGGGCTCCGCTCGCTCGAGATCGATCTCGGCGAGAAGATCGTGCGCGACGAGTACCCGCAGCTCGCCCTCGCCTTCGCGATCGAGGGCTCGTACAGCGGCCCGCGCCCGGTCGCCCCGGGCTGGAACGACGGCGACCCGTCGCCCCTCGGCGATTCGGTGCCCGACGTCTCTCCGCGGCCGCCGCTCGAGCTCGTGATTCCCGGCGATCCGCGGGTGCCGGTCGACGTGACGGATGCCTCCCGCGAACTCGATCGCGACGACCGCATCATCGCCTTCCTCGAGGACCATCCCGAGATCGAGGTCGAGGCCGAGATCCTCGAGCCCGCCCCGCTCGAGTACGACGACAAGGGCATCGCGAAACCCCGCGGCAAGCCGGTCCGCGCGACCCGCACCGAGCGGCGTCGGCTGTACGCCGCCGACGTGATCGCCTCGGCGGCGCTCCAGAACGAGTTCAACGCGTACATGGCCGCGAACGGCCATCCCGAGGTCTCGATCGACTGCGGCGACCGCGTCGTGCACTGGCGCTCGACCGAGGCGGTCGACGATGGCGCCGTCCGGGCCCGCATCAAGGCCGCCCACGACCTCTTCCACGACGCGTACCGCGCGAAGGGCCGCATGCCCGCCGGGCGCGACCGCCCGCCGTCCGCCGCCGAGTCGCTGGCCTGGTTCGTGCGGAACGACCGCCATCCGTTCCCCGAC
>JBEIUL010000289.1:0-3969 GCA_040374395.1 Phycisphaeraceae bacterium | reverse complement strand
TGCTCGGCGTTCCGCAGCCCGGCGAGGCGTCGCGGCGGCTGGCCGGGAATGAGAAGGTAGGTCGCGGGGATCGCGGGATCGCCGAGGAACTCCCTCGCCGCCTCGCCGTCGCGATCGACCTCGACGTGGACGCCGATCACGCGGCCTTCCGAGAGGAACGCGACGAGGCGAGGGTCGTTCAGCGTCGAGAGCTTGAACTGCTGGCAGACCGCGCATCGGTCGGCGGTGGTGAACGCGGCCACGGGAACGCCGGTCGCACGCGAGCGGGCGACGGCGTCGGGAAGCGGCGGCGCGTCGCGGAGCGGCTCGGGCAGCGGGACGACTTCCTCCGAGACGATGAGGCCGTTGGCCGGATCCCAGCGGTGTTTCACGGTGAGGCGATCGAGGATCGCGGGCGGCGTCCGCGGCGGAGGTCCCGTCGGCGTCGCGGGCGGGGCCGGCGGCGACGAGCAGGCGGAGAGCGCGGCGACGGCGAGGAGGAGCGTGCGGTTCATCGTGGTTCCCGAGGGCGGGCGGCAACGGTAGGCCGGCCAGGCGGTCGAGCGTCGGCCTTCCTCATTCGATCGCTCCGCCGTAGAACCATCGCCCGAGCCCGACGGTGAAGACCGAGATGCCGTAGAGCGAGTGCTCGAGCCACGAGAGCGGCGTCGAGCGGTGGCGAGTGAAGGCCGCCATGAGGACGAGCCCGCCGGCGAGCGTCAGGGCGGGGGCGATCGCGTTGCGGAAGAGCACGTGGGCGAAGCCGAAGGCGAGTCCGCCGGCGAGGATGAGGGTCGCGCGGCGGGTGAAGAGGGGGGCGTAACGGTGGACGAGAAGCGTGCGGTAGAGCACGGTCTGCGGGGCGACCGAGAGGATCGGGTAGAGGGCGATGACGGCGAGCCAGAGGCCCGGTCGCTCCCGCGGGAACTCGAAGAGCCGCACCGGCACCTCGGAGAGGATCCGCGTGCCGTCGGGCAGCGTGTTCGAGGCGGGAAACGGCGGCGAGAGCAGGGCGACGGCGATCAGAGCGAGGAAGACCGCGGCGGCGCGGGCGAGGACGCCGGGCAGGCCGGATCGGAAGCCGCGAAAGTCGACCAGCGTCCGGCGATCGAAGCGGCGGTCGAGGAGCAGGGCCGCGAGGCCGATCGCCGATGCGATCCAGAGCACCGGTATGGGATGGACGCGGATCGGACCCCACGCGAGCAGGGCGGGGAAGGCGAACCACAGGAGGGCGAATTCGGCGGCGCGGGGCGCGAGGCGAGGCGCGGGGGCATCGGCGGGCGGGTCGCCCATCGGGTTCATGCCACGAGGGGTCATGCACCGAAGAGCACGATCGCCCCGATGCAGGCGATGAAGTACGGCACGAGGCTCGCCGCCCCGGCGTAGTCCTTCGCCATCCGCTGCCCGAAGAAGAGCATCACGATGTTCAGGGCGGCGAGTTGGGCGCCCCAGGTCGCGACGGTCGCGGCCCCACCGGTCGCGAGGAGCACGGCGCCGATCGCGCAGGCGACGCCCGCCGCGGTCTCGGTGAGCGTGATGACCGCCAGCATCGGGGCCACGGTCTGGCCGCGGAGGGGCGACTTCGCGAAATGCCCCTGCAGCCAGCCGAGGTTGCCCTTGAAGTCGACGACCTTGTCGAGGCCCGACTGGAGGAAGAGGATCGCGAGGAAGGCCGCGGTCAGGATCTTGGCCGAGGTGATCGGGTCGAGCAGGGTGTCCAGCATGGGGGCCTCGCGGCGGATGCTAGCGGAGGCGGTGCGGATTGCGGATTCGCGAAAGCGGAGTTGGCCTGTCCAAAAGCGGAGGAAAGCGGAGTTGGCCTGTCCAAAGGAGGCGGACTTGGCCTGTCCAAACGTGGGTCGCTGTTGCCTGTCCAGCTTCGCCGGCCGTTTCTCGATCCCTACCAGCGAACTTCCGACGATGGAAATCCGCCTGCAGTTCGGGGGTTTGGCTGGAAGTGCGGGACGTTGGCCTGTCCAATCGCCATCCGGCCGCGGAGTTGGCGCGGAGTTGGCCTGTCCGCGGGATGTTGCCTGTCCAACTCTGCCGGGCGTTTCCCGATTCGCACGAGCAAACGTCCGGCGCGGGAAATCCGCCGGCTGTTCGGGACTTCGGCTGGAAATCCTGGACGTCGGCCTGTCCAATCGCCCCCCCAATCGCCTCCGGTCCAATCGCTCCCCGGCCGCGCCGCTGGCCTGTCCAATCGCCGTTGCCTGTCCAGCTTCGCCGGCCGTTTCCCGATCCCTGCCAGAGAACTTCCGGCGCGGGAAATCCGCCCGCCGGTCGGGGCTTCCGCGGGTCTTCCACGCAGTTGGCCTGTCCAATCGCCGTTACCCTGCCGGCCCCGAAACCCCTCCCGCTTCGCGCCTCACGTCCCGCCCCAGACCTTCGCCATCAGGGCGTGCGCCTCGGGCTCCTGCGTCGCGAGCTGGCCGCGGTTGAACGGGGCGAAATCGTTCACGCCGAAGTACGCCTCGGTCATCTCGGCGAAGAACTCCATCTGGTCGGTCCTCCCGTAGTGCTCGACCGTCCCGCCGTCGACGTGGAGGGCGGCGCTCGACCTCGGATCGTCGCGGAACCGCTCCCACGCCGCGACGATCGCCGGCTCGTCGAACCCGAGCACCTGGTCGTGGTACGCGTGGCTCAGCTCGTGCAGCACCGACCACGGCTGCACCACTTGGTGCCGGCGCGACGACCACTCGCCCGCGTCGGGGATGTGCACGCACCGCGCGAGGGCGGGGTCGTGGCCGTGCTCGCGAAGCCAATCCGCCGAGACGTGGTACTGGGCGCTCACCAGGTCGGCGTACGAGAGGTCGATCTGGATCGCGATCTTCCGCAGCCGCTCGACCTTGTCGGCGGGAAGCACGAACGCGATCTCGTAGAGGCGGTTCGCCAGC
The DNA here is from genome assembly GCA_040374395.1 of Phycisphaeraceae bacterium. Taxonomy (GTDB): domain Bacteria; phylum Planctomycetota; class Phycisphaerae; order Phycisphaerales; family SM1A02; genus JBEIUL01. Next base: position 1,093 of record JBEIUL010000289.1, on the reverse strand, counting down.
AGGCGGAGGGCATGGTCGCCGACCGCCTTCCCATCGCCCTCGAGGAGCCGCCGGTCGACGCGGACCGTCCACCCCTCGACGGTGCGGGTCTCGTGCCCGGCCGGTCGGGCGGGTGGCGGCGGGGCCGGGGGTTCGGCTTGCGACACGAACAGGACGGCCGCGAGCAGCGCAAACTTGAACATGCGGGAATTGGACTCGCGCGGCCGCGCCGGGGCAAGCGGTCAGCGAGCCGGACCACCGCCGAGCAGCGACTCGAGCGCCTCCGCCGCGGTGGGGGCGCCGCCCCGCGTCGACCCCGGTCCGGGCGGGCCGATCGCGACGACCGTTCCGTCGGCGTCGGCGATGACGAGGCGGTTCCGGAACTCGGTCGCGGCGGCGCGACGGTCGGCGATCGATCGAACCCTCGCGACCTCGAACGGTTCGCCGGGCATGAAAGAGGCACGTCGCACCGCCCGAGCGGGTAGCCCGCCTCGCTCGTCCCGAGGCGCAGCGTGAGGTTCACGATGCCCAGCAGGACCGCGAAGCACGCGGCGACCCCGGCCAGGACGACGGCGGGGGGCTTGGGCCGCCCCGGAGCCTGCCGGACGGCGATTGATCGCCGGCGTTTCCGGTCAGCGCCGCCGTCGCCCGCTCGCGAGGCCCGCAAGCGCGAAAGCCGCGAGCGCTCCCGGCGTCGGCACCGACGCGAAGACGTTGTCGACGATGCCGAGCTGCGCCGAGTTGGCGGTGAAGCCGTCGGGCAGCGTGAACGCCTGACGCAGGTCGCCGGCGAGGCCGCCGATCGGAGTGCCGAAGTCGAGGAACCCGTACGCCTCGGCCGCCGTCCCGCCCCCGAACTCGGGCGGATACCCGTCGGCCATCACCTCGACGTGCATGAAGATGCCGAACGAGATCGCCACGCCGACCGGCACGTTCACGATCCGGCTCACCGGGGCGATCGTGTCGCCGAAGTGGCCGTCGAGGTTGTTCACCTCGCGGAAGGTCTCCTCCGCGATCGTGCCGTTTGCCGACGAGATGCGGAACGTCCACTGCATGAGGGCCGAGTTGAACGGATAGCTGAACGACGGCGGCGTCCCGTGCAGGGCGAAGAGGA
>JBEIUL010000023.1:0-13068 GCA_040374395.1 Phycisphaeraceae bacterium | reverse complement strand
CGTCGGTTTCCAGAGATTACAAACAGGCGTGACGTTTACAGAGTGATCACGCTTGCTGGTTCCCTGACGCCTCGAAGTCGAGGCGGGCCGCCGATCGGATCTATCGTTGCCGCCCGCCGCCGTGGCGGCCGATGAATGAGCTCGCGATGAGCGCCGCCGCCGCGCCCAACCTCCCCGCGATACCCCGCTCGCGCGTGGTCGCCTTCATGGCGGTCGCCGCGATCGGCGTCGCGGTCTCGTGGGCGGCGTGGGGCGATCTCGTCGTCACCGCGATCAACCACCACGACTCGGACGCCTCGATCCTCGCCCCGCCGATCGCCCTGTGGCTTCTCTGGCAGCGGCGGGCGGCGCTCTCGGCGGCCCCCCGAGGCCGCTGGCTCGCGGCGCCGTTCGCGGCCGTCGCGACCTTCCTCGCCTGGTACGGCGCCGAGACCGACCGCCACGCGATCTCGCACCTCGGGGCCCTGCTCACGCTGGCCGCCGCGTTCACCGCGTGCTTCGGCGGGAACGTCCTGCTGCGGACGCTCCCGGCGTGGGGCGCCCTGCTGCTCTCGATCCCGATGCCGGGCGCCGTCCGCCGGCTCATCGCCCAGCCGCTGCAGGGATACGGGGCCCACCTCGCGCAGGACTCGCTGAACTTCCTCGGCTTCTCGGTCGAGCGGCTCGGGGCGAGCCTGGTCATCGACGGCGTGCCCGTCGCGGTCTCGGAGGCCTGCGACGGCATGCGGATGGTGTCGGCCCTCGTGCTGGTGATCTGGGCGGTGGCGTTCGGGCGGGAATCGCGACCGGTGCTGCGGGCGGTGCTGCTGCTGTCGGCACCGGTGATGGCCCTCGCCTGCAACGCGATCCGACTGATCCCGACGGTCATCGGCTTCGCCCTGCTCGAGCAGAAGGACGCCGAGTTCGCCCACGACGTGCTCGGCTGGCTGACGCTGCCGCTCTGCCTCGGCCTGATGGAACTGCTGCGGTTCACGCTCGAGCGGGTCTTCCCGGCCCGCGCGGCGGCCGGCTCGCCGATGCCCGCGACGGAAGCGCCGTCGCCGCGACGGGTGACGCTTCCCTGGCTCGGGCCCGCCGCCGCGACGCTCGCGGTCGCGACGACGTGGTGGTTCCTGCCGGGCCTGCCCCCCGCGCCCGACGTCGAGGCGCGTTACCGCAGCATTCGCGACGAGGTGCTCGCCCTGCCCACGCGGCTCGGGCCATGGAGGGGCGAGGACATCGAGGTGCCGCTCGCCGAGCAGCGCATCCTCAAGCCGAACGCGATGATCTCACGATCGCTTTCGATGCTCGGCGGCGACGAGCGGGCGCATATGCTGCTCATCCATTGCCGCGACGTGCGCGACATGCTGGGGCACTGGCCGGCCAGCTGTTACGTGTCGGCCGGGTGGAAACCCGAGAAGGACGCCGGCCGCACGCTGGCCGTGCCCCACGCGGGCCTCGAACTCAGGGCCCTGCGGCACCGCTTCTCGCGGGTCCGCGGCGAGGACCTCATCGAGCGGACCGAGGTCTGGTCGGCCTTCCTCGCTCCGGGCGAGCAGCCGACGGGAAGCCTCGAGGATCTCGCGGGACGGGCCGGGGCGAGGCTGCGTTCCCGCCAGGGCATCGCCCAGGTTCAGGTGTGTTTCCCGGGATTCATCGACGACGCGACCGCCGATCGGGCCGTCCGCTCGATCCTCGAGTCGCTGCCTGCGGAACTCGTCCGCCAGCTCAAGGGTGACTTCTCGGACGGGCCGTCCTCCGCGGACGCGGGCTCGTGATCGCTGTCGTCTGCGGTTCCGCGGCAGTACCCTGACCCACCCGCCGAGTTCCGGCACCCGGAGTCTTCCTCGATGTCCTCACGCCGTCTCGCCCCGGGCCGTTCCCGGCTCATCGTCATCGTCGCGTCGTCGCTCGCCGTGCTCGCGCTCGCGGCGGTCGGAGGGTGGCTCGGCCTCCGCTGGTATCGCCAGAGCGACCTCGCGGCCACCCGCGTCCGGGCTTTCGCGCTCTTCGACGAGGGCAAGTTCGAGGCGGCGCTCGGCCCGCTGTCGCGGGTGGTCGGCCGCGACCGCGAGAAGAAGGATGTCGAGGCCCTCCGGCGGCTCGCGAAGGCCCGGCTGCTCGTGCCGGCCGAGAACAACGGCCACATCCCGCAGGCCATGAAGTTCTACATGGCCACGGTCGCCGCCGACCCGACCGACGTCGAGAGCCACCGTGAGCTGCTCAAGCTGCATTTCGGCATGCGCCAGCTGCCCGAGGCCGAGCGGGTCGCGAACGCGCTCCTGAAGCTCGATCCGTCCGATTCGACGGCGACCCAGCTGCTCGCGCAGCTCCTGGTCATCAAGGACGATCGCGAGGGTGCACGTCAGCTGCTCGCGAAGCGCGTGAAGGAACACCCCGAGGACATCGAGGCGAAGGTCCAGCTGTGGCGGCTCTGGACGCGGGGGGCGGCGTCGCCGGAGGAGTGCCTCGCCGAGGTCGACGGCTGGCTCGCCATGCCGGATCCCGATCCGGTCCTCAGGGTGATCCGCGCCGAGCGCCTGCGGGCGGCGGGCCGAGGCTCGGAGTCGAGGGCCGAGATCGAGTTGATCCTCGAGATGCAGCCGAAATCGCTCACGAGCTGCCGCGTGGTGGCCACGACATTCCAGCGCATCGGCCGGAAGGATGCGGCGCGGCGGGTCCTCGCGGAGGGCGAGCGCCTGCTCGGCGAACGCGACGGGTCGCCGCTCGCGCTGGATCTCTTCCGCATGGGATGGCTGTCGGACGACCTCGACGCGGCCGCCGAGGGCGTGGAGATCGGCGCGTCCGACCCCACGGCTCGCTGGGTCGGCCGGTCGGCGATCACCCTGGCGTTCCTCCGCGGCGATCCGGTCGTCCTCGACACGGCGATCGCCGACTTCACGCCCTCGGGTGCGAAAGCGACCGCCGATTCGGACTTCGAGTCGGCGCTCCAGCCGGTCCTCGAGGCCATCAAGGACCCGTCCGCGATGCCGAAGGCCAACGCGGCGATCGAGCGGGCCCTCACCTCGAACCCGAAGGATCCGGTGCTGCTCTACGCCCAGGGCCAATTGCGGCTCGCGGCCGGCGATCGGGGCTCGGCGATCGCCTCGATGTCGGAAGCCTTCGATGCCACGAACGGCGCGTGGGTCCGGGCCGGCCTGTTCCTGGTTCCCGCCCTCGAGGCCTACGGCGACCGGACCCGGGCGAAGGCGATCCTGGCCAAGCTCGAGGAGAACCAGTCGGGACATCCGGGGGTGCAGACCATGCTGGTCTACGCGTCGGCCGACGCCGTCGCGCGCGGCGAGCCGCCGGTGATTCCCGAGAAGGAGTTCGCGAACCTCGCGCGCTCGCTCGATCGCGAGTCCGAGACGAACCCGGCGCTCGCGCCTCTGGCGGTGCTCTCGCTGGCGACCGGCGGTCGGGAGAACCGGGCGCGGGCGGTGGTCGATCGGGTCCTGGCCGACCCGAACTCCCGCGGCGAGCTGCTGCTCGAGGTGGCCCGGATCGTGCGCCAGGCCAAGGTCGGGGACGAGGCGCTGCTCGAGTCGCTCCTGACGGCGGCGCTCGAGCGCGGGGCGCCCCCGGTCCAGGTCGAGGCGGTCCGAGCGAGCCGTGACGGCGGCGAGAAGTCGCTGCCGGCGCTCATCGCGCTGGCGGATGGCGGAAACCTCAATGCGCTGCGGGCGGCGGCGAGCCTCGCCGACCAGGGTTCGCCCGAACAGGCCGTTCCGCTGCTCGAGCGGATCCTGAAGGACGACGCGAGCGTCGAGGGCATCAACCTCGTCCTGAACAGCCAGGCCGCCTCGGGACGACCCGAACTGCTCGAGAAGGCGATTGCCGCCGCCGAGCGGATCGAGGGCGGCCGGGGCGACACGACCGCGGTGCCGCGGGCCCGGCTGCTGCTCGCGAAGGGCAAGCCCTCGCGGGCCGATCTCGATGCGGCCCTGGCCGAGCTCGATGAGGTGCGGCAGCGCCGCGGCGAGACGGCCGAACTTCTCGCGATGATGGCCAGCCTGCTGCTCGCCTCCGACCCCCCCGACATCACCGCGGCCTCGCGGCTCGCCGGCAAGGCCGCGACGCTGGCACCCGACCGCGGCCAGTTGCAGCTGCTCGCCACGGCCCTCTTCCGCCAGGCGGGCAACAACGACTCGGCGACCCTCTACCTGCAGAAGGCCATGGCCTCGCCGAGCGCGAAGTCCGATCCGGCGGTGCGTCGCGGGATCGTCGAGGAGTTGCGGGTCTCCGGGCAGCTCAAGCCCGCCGCCGACGAGGCCCGCCGCCTCGCCGCCGACACGAACACGAGCTTCGACTGGATGACCGCGGCCAACCTCTCGGAACTCGCCGAGGACCAGGCCGAGATCGAGCGCTGCCTGCGGGCGGCGGTCGCCGCGCCCGATGCCCTGCCGGTCGCGTGGTCGAGGCTCGCGAACGGGCTCGGCCGGGCGGGCCGCCTGGCCGACGCGCGGGCCGCGCTCGAGAGCCTCCGGTCGACCAAGCCCGAGTCGACCTGGCTCCCGATCGAGGTCGAGTTCGAGTTGAACTTCGGGAAGCCGGAGGACGCGATCGCCCAGCTCGATGCGGCGATCGCCAAGTACCCCGACGACCCGTCGCTCATGCTCTTCAAGGCCCGCGAGCGGATCGCGAAGCAGGATCCGGCCGCGGCGCTCGAGATCGCCGGGCGGGCGACCGCTTCCGAGGCGAACCGGCCGGTCGCCCGCGAGATCGCCCTCCAGCTCGTCGGCTACCCCGATCCGGTCGGGACCGCCGCGATCGACGCCCTCGCGGCCGCGGGCGGGATCGCCGCCGATCCGATCCGCCAGCTTCGCGCGATGCGTGACGGGGCCGAAGCCGCCTCGGCGTCGCGGGCGCTCGAGCTCGCCCGCCGCGTGCCCGCCCTGTGGACGACCTGGGCGTTCGCCCACGACGTCGCGGCCGCCGCCGGCGATCCGGTCAACCGCCTGATGATCGCCGAGGAGGCGGTGCGATCGCTCCCGAACGACCCGCGGGCCCTGGCCGCGTGCTGCTCGCTGCTGCTCGAGCAGGCTCGTCCCGGCGAGGCCCGCGATCTCGCGGAGCGGCTTCGCATCATCTCGGGTACGACGCCCGAGTACCGCAGCCAGGCCATCCGCCTCGCCGCGCTCGGCCACCTCGGCACGGGTCAGGTGGCGCGTGCGAAGGAGATCCTGCTCGCCTACGGCAAGGAGACGGGCGACGCCGACTCGCTGATGCTGGCGTCGGTCATCGACGCCCAGCTCGGAAACATCGCCGAGGCGTACCGTCGGGCCGCGCCGACCGTCGAGAAGTCCGATCCGGCGCTGATGTACTGGATGCGAACGGTCGGCTCGCTCTCCCCGAAGGACGCGATGGCGGTGCTCGAGGCCGCGGCCGCCCATGAGTCGCGGATGCCGAACTACTTCGCCAGCGCATGGATCATCGCGAGCGGTCGCGACAATCCGGCCGGGCTCGAGCGGGCCGCACGGCTCATCGAGGTGGCCCGCGCGGCCGGCAAGCAGCCCATCGAGACCGCCGCCGTCGCCTTCGAGCTTGCCGTCGCCCGCGACGACCGGGCCGCGATCGAGACGGCCCGCGCGTCCCTCTCGGCCGAGCTTGACCCTGCGGCCCGCGAGATCTTCGCGGGCAAGGCTCCGGCCAGGCCGGTCACCGACGCCGCGGGTGTCGCGGCTGCGGATGCCGCGGCCACCGAGGCCAAGGCCCTGCTCGACCGAGGTCGCGATCTCGAACGGGCCCAGAAGCTGCTTGAGGCCGCGATCGCCGCCCAGGGCACGCCCGACCAGCGGGTCGCGCTGGCCCGCGTGCTTGCCGCCCGCGGCCAGGGCGAGGCGGCCCTCGAGATCGCCAATCGCGTGACCAGGCTCAACCCCGGGCTGCCCGACGCATGGCTCGCGCTCGCCCGGGCCAAGCTCGCCCAGCGCGACCGCGAGGGCGCCCTGATCGCCGTCGAGGAAGGTCGCAAGGCCCTCACCACGGCCTTCTTCGTCTCGCCGAAGGTCAAGTCCGAGCTCGACGCGATGGCCGGCGCCATCGCGGCCCTGTCGAACCGGGGCTGATCCCGACGCGATGGGACGCCGCGACCGCGACGAGACGCCTCGCTGGGGGAAGTTCACCCCGAGCAAGGCCGATCGCGCCGCGGCCGAGGCCGAGCTGCTCGCGAAGTCGCGACGCGGCGAGGGAAATCCGCGGCCGGCACCGGCCATCGTGCCCCCGGCCCTGAGCGAGAAGTCGAAGCTCCTCGGCGTCGACCTGGGACTCGCCACGGGCATGGCGCTCTTCAACCGCGACGGCCGGCTTGACTGGGTGCGGTCGCGTGACTTCGCCTCGCGCGATTCGTTGCGGAAGGGCGTGCACGAGACGCTCGAGCGGATCCCGCACCTCGCGATCGTCGTCGCCGAAGGCGGCGGAACGATCGCCGAGACGTGGGAGCGGGCGTGCGAGCACCGCGGCATACGCATGCGGCTCGTGCAGGCCGAGACGTGGCGTCCCCGCTTCTTCTTTCCCCGCGAGCATCGCGACTCGGACACCGCCAAGAAGCATGCGATCCGCATGGCCCGGCAGGTCGTCGCGTGGAGCGGCACCAAGGGCGTGGGCGACCTCGACCACGACGCGGCCGAGGCCGTTCTGGTCGGCCTGCATGGCGTGATCGAGGCGGGCTGGCTGAAAGAGGCGCCCGAGCTGAAGCACGCGTGAGGCGACTCGTCCCTCAGACCCGCTTCGCCAGGAAGCGGTTCGGCGTCCCCGGATCGCCGTACCCGAGCCGGCGATAGAGCGCCTCCGCCCGCGGGTTCTCGACGCTCACCTCGAGCGTGACCTTGCAGCCGCCGATCGAGCGGGTGAACTCCTCGACCGCGGCGAGAAGCGCGGTGCCCACGCCGGTGCCGCGGGCGGCGGGAACGACCGCAAGGTCGTGCACGTTCACCAGCGGCGCGCCCGCGAAGGTCGAGTAGCCACGGAAGCAGAACACCGCCCCGACCGCGGCACCGTCGCGTTCGGCGAGGAAGATCTCGCAGGTCGGATGCTCGGCCAGGTCCCGCCGCAGCCGAGCCGACGTCGCCGCGTCCATCGGCCGCCCGAGCCCGATCGGGTCGGCGACGTAGGTGTCGAGCACCGCGATCGCCGCGTCGAGCGAGGCGGCGTGCGAACGGTCGATGCGGCGGACGGACAGCGGCATGGCGGGACGCGGACTATAGAAGGAGTGCCGCCGGATATCGTGACAACGTGATCTCGGCCGGAACCGATCCGATGTTCGCCCTGCTCGACCTCGGGCCGGCGTTTCTCGTGGCGATGGTCGGCGTGCTGCTCATCGTCCTGGCCACGACCGGCCGCCCCGTCGCGACGCATCCGACCTGCCGGAGCTGCCGCGCCGACCTGCGTCCGGTCGCGGGCGTTCCCGAGGCGACCTGCCCGGGGTGCGGTCGCCGTCGCGACCGTCGCGGCGTGCGCTGGCGGCCGTATCCGTGGCGGTGGCGGTTCCTCGCGGTCGGTCTCGCGCTGGTCACCGCAGGCATCGCGTTTGGGACGTGGACCCGCGCCCAGACGCGGCTCGGGCTTCGCCTTTCCGACGCGTTCGTCGACGACGTGGCGCTGGCGAACGACATCGCCGGCCAGCTCGTCGTCGCCACGGGTTTGAATGGGTGGGACGCGAGCTTCGACGTCATGAGCCGGCTCGGCGTCGCCGGGCGAGTCTCTCCCGAGGCGGCGGCGATCCTCGAACGGGCGCTGCTGCCGCTCCTGCCTCCCAGCCCGGACCGGTTCTCGGGGCACGCGGGAGGACTCGCGGAGCGATGGCTGCTGGCGACGGGCCTCGGATCGCCCGAACTGCTCGAACCCGCGAGGTTCAGCCGGCAACCGCCTTCGGAAATGCTGGAGGTGCGCCTGAGCGGCCGAGACGTGAGGCATCGGCTCTGGATCCACGGGTTCGAGTCGCCGCCGCTCGAGTGGATCGCGACGGTCCGCTCGATCACCGCGATCGAGATCGCTGGCCGCTCGTTCCCGGTGTCGGTCGTGGTGAGCGACGGTCTTCCGCTGGCGGTCGACTTTCCGGCCAAGGCGGAGGCGATGCTAGCGGATTCCGGCTCGCGAATCCGCTGGACCGAGCACGTCGGTCTCTTCCCGCCGGCGGTGGCCCGGGCGATCGTGGCCGACGGCCTCGCCGATCCGGCGCAGTGGCCGACGTGCGGCTACCGGATCGACCTCGAGTCCGGCTACGGGAGCGAGCCATGAACCGGCCCGACCTGTTCCTCGGGCTGTCGCTGCTCGTCGGGCTCGCGTTGCCGGTCCTGGTGCTGCCGTGGCTGGCGTTCCTGTGGCGGACGCGGCTCGCCGAGCCCCGTTGCGAGCGATGCCGCCATCGGCTCGCTGAATCCGGGATTCCGGGCCTGGGGTCCTGCCCCGAGTGCGGTCGGCCGCTCGACGCGAATGGGGTCCGCTATGGCCACCGCTCGCTGCGCTGGTGGTGGGCATTCGGCTTCCCGGTCGGCGTGATCTCGATCGCGGCGCTCGCGAGCATCGGCGGAGCCGTACGCGTGGGCGTGCCTCTGCCGGCGACCGCCCCGGCGACGGTCGACGAGCTGATCGATCGCCTTCGCGCGATACGGACGGCGCGGGAGACGGAAGGCGACTGGGCCCTGCACTCGCAGGTCGGGATCGGCGTGGACACGTCGATTCCCCCCGAGTCGATCGCGGCTCGCCGTGCCGAAATCGCCGATGCCCTGCTTGCCACGCTGCGTCCTGCGGGCGAGCCCGATCGCCTCGTCGGCGCGTACGAACTCGCCCGGACAATTCTCGAGGCCGAGCCCACCGTCGGCGACGAGCCCGGGGCCGATCGCGTCCGCGAGCTCGTGCGTCGCTTCGCGCCGGATCCGGACATCCGCGTTCGCCGGCGGCAATCGCTCGAAGATCCGACGCTGGTCTTCGAGGTCCGCACGATTCCCGAGCTCTTCGACCAAAGCTGGTGGCGGAACGACTTCCACGCGGACCTCGGCACGATCACCATCCGCCTCGCGGACGGCCGACGCATCGATTGGCCCGATGACCGGAGGATCACGCGGCTGTCGTACGGACCCGGCCCGGGAGCCACGACCCTTTCGATGATGCGGACCATCCCGGTCGGCTCGAGCCCGCCACCCGGTCCGGCGACGCTCGAGATCGAGTGGACCGTCGGTCGGCAGGTGCTCACCGGCGACGCTCGCACGCCCTTCGGCCGCAGCGGCACCGCGTCCATCCCGATCGAGTTCGTCGGGCCCGGCGAACCGCTGGCGACCGTCGTCGACGACCCGGCGCGCGATCCGATCGGCCCGTGGCTGTTCGAGATGGAAGTGCGGGCGGTCTCCGGTCCCGACCTTCGCGTGCCGCGGCCGCTGGTGGTGCGCGACATCGGCGATCGGCTGGTCCTCGACAGCCCGACGGGTTTCGGTGCGTGGGTCGAGCCGGATGCGGCGATCCGTCGCGTCCAGCACCCCCCACCGAGCTGGTCCGGCCGCTGGACGGTCCGCACACCCCGCGGCGAGCGCCCGATCTCGCTGCCCGGCTCGAGCGTCGGTCTCGACCATCGAGCCACGGGTTGGTCGGCCTTCCTCGACCGCGATGCCATCAACGCCGACGGCACCATCACGCTGACTTTCACGCCCGACGTCGACGCGGCGATCGAGGCCGACCCCCTCGCCGACGAGGTGTGGGGCCGCACCATGACCTACACGCTTCCGATCGAACGGAAGACGCTCCGCTGGGACGGCCCGCCGAGGGCGCCTAGGGCGATCAAGCTCTCGCCCTGATCACGTCGTACCCGGCAACGGCACGGTGTGCTTCCCGCGGAAGAACCCCTCGGGGTCGTAGGTCGCCTTCACCTGCTGCAACGCCGGCAGGTTCGAGCCCCAGTACGCCGCCGGCCAGTCGACGAGGTCCTCGTCGCAGTAGTTCGCGTAGCAGCCGTTCCCGAAGTGCGGCCGGGCCTCGTCGTAGAAGCCGCGGATCCACGCCAGATGCCGAGCGACGGTCGCCGGCGGCGTGTTCACCGTCCACCAGCTGATGAACTGGGCGCTGTACAGCGCGTCGCGGTGGACGAACGCGGTGGCGGTCGGCGCGACGGCCGCGATCTCGCCACCGTATGCATCGAAAATCAGTTGGGCGTTCTCGGTCCGCGGGATCATCGGGTCGGCCCATCGGGCGTCGAAATGCGACTTCACGACCGCGAAGCCGGCCGCGCCGATCGGCTTTCTCGGCATCGACGACTTCTGCTTTCCGTAGGCGCCTCCGCCGGGAACGGTCGAGCCGCATGACGGCACCGCAAGGGCGACGGTCGAGATGCCCAGCGGAATCGCCCCGGCGGGAATCGTGGATTCGGCGACGGCCAACGCATGATCGGCGCTTTCGATCGAGTGGAATTGGGCGCGGAACCTGGGCGTCGACCACGGTCCGCTGGTGGCGACGTTGCTCACCGTGCCGATGGAGGCCGGCGGACCGCTGGCGACGAACTGCTCCCACGCGAGGAACGCGGGTTCGGCGTCCGTCCACGAATACGTCACCTGCGTCCGCCACCGGGGGCGCCAGGCGACGGGCTCGAACTCGAGGTCGGTGACCACCCCGAAGGCGCCGCCGCCCCCACCACGCAGGGCCCAGAAGAGATCCGGATGCGAGACGGCGTCGGCGACGACCGCCTCGCCGTTCGCCAGCACCACCGTGGCCCGTCGTAGGCGATCGGCGGTCAGCCCCTCACCGCGGGACTCGACCCCGTAGCCGCCGCCGAGCGTGACCCCCGCGATGCCCACGCTTCCGCAGCTTCCCGACGGCAAGTCAAGCGAGCGATCGCAGTACAGGCGGGAATAGACCGTGCCGAGCTTCGCGCCGGCTCCGATTCGTACCCGGTCATCGGCCGGATAGGCGATGCCCTGCATCGCGGCAACGTCGAGGATGATTCCGTCACCGACGCTCGCACCCACATAACTATGCCCGCCGGAACGCGGAACCAGCGCGACGGAACGCTCGCGCGCGAAATGCACGGCCGCGACGACGTCCTCGACCGATGCCGCCTGCACCACCGCGATTGGGGTGGCTGAGTGACGACGGCCATACGGGAGGCGGGCCGTCGCGTACGCGGCGTCCGTTGGGAGTACGAGCGATCCGTCGAGCGATAATCGCAGGCGATCAAGGTCGGCATCCGTGATCCGGCCGCCACAGGGCGGATCGGCGGCCAGACCACGGCGCGTCCCGAGCAGCGGGCCGGCGAGCAGGCCGAAGGAGGCTCGCACGAAGAAATCACGCCTTTGCATGGTGCCGGTTCCCTGCGATGAATTACAATCGAAAAGACCGACGGAGTGCAAGCATGTTGATCTTTGTTTTTACATTTACGCTTTTGGCGTGTGCGCCTGCAACCGACGGCGGTCCCGACCTCGCGGTGATCGGCGGCCGGATCGGCCCCACGATGCCCCGCATCGCCATCGTGCGATGGCCGTCACCGATTGACGTCACCCGCGCCCGTGCCTTCGCCGCGACCACCGGAGGCACGGTGGCCTCGATACCAGACGAGGCGAGCAACGAGCTTCTGTCGTGCCTTCGGAACACGCCTCAACTTGCTCTCGGACCGTGCGAGGGTCCGTGGATCGGTCTCGAACGTCCCGCGGGGGTTCCCCCGGGACAATTGTGGCGATGGATCGACCGGACCCCAGTTACTTTCACCAGATGGGCGGAGGGAAGCCCGGCAGGAAGCGTCCGGATCGCCGCCGTGGCCGCGCTCGCGGAGGACGGCCTTTGGATCGACTCGATCCCGAGCGTCGATGCCGGCAGCGAGATCCGATCGGCGGCGATTGCCTGGCCCGCCGCAAGCGATCAGGACGATGATGGGGTTCCCGACTCGTTTCCGATCGAGGACATCCCGACGACCATCTTGCCGACTTCACTTTGCGGCGGGCTGCGAACCGACCTCGACGGAAATGGACGCGTCGATTCGGCCGATCTCGCGATCGTTCTGGCGGCCTGGGGAACGTCGCAGGAACTCCCGGACATCGACGCCGACGGGATCGTGGGTCCGCTCGACCTGGGCGGGATCCTCGCGGCGTGGACCGGCGATTGATCCGTCCATCCGCCTCAGCGCCCGCGACCCACCTCGTCCGCTCGCCAGGGCATCGTTCGCCCCCGCGTCGCCTCCCGCTCGCGGGCGACCACGTCCGGCTCGACCGCCGCCGCGCCGTTCCCCCACGCGTGGCGGATGTAGGTCATGACCGCGGCGAACTCGGCGTCGTCGCGAAGGGGCGCCGCCGGCATGACGCCGCGATAGACGCAGCCGTCGCTCTCGAGCGGACCTTCAAGACCGTGGAGCAGGATTCTCGCGAGCATCGCCGGATCGCCAAGCACGGCGGGCGAACCCTTGAGCGGCGGATAGACCGGCGGCATGCCGCGGCCGTCGGCCTGGTGGCAGCCGACGCAGTTCGAGTACAGACGAAGTCCGCGGGCGAGCGGAGTGCCGTCGTCGACAGGTGCCGCATCCGACTCGCGGCGTGAACGGATGACACCGGCGATCTCGGTCACGAGCCTTTGGGTCGGCTCGGCCTGCGGATCGAGCGCGCCCTCGGCGATCGCTGTGAGCAGCTCGTCCTCACGACCGGCAGAGGCCGAGACGACGGCGGCGCGGAAGGCGGGCAGGCCGAGATCGTCCCGCGACGCCTCGAGCATCGGACCGACCTCATCCGCGGCCCCGAGCGCCAAAACCGCCCGCAACCGCACCGAGCGCTCCGCATCGTTCGCCAACCGCGCGAGGATCGGCCCGACATCCTCGCCGCGGGCCACCGCGCGTTCGGCGAGTTCAGCCGCGTTCTCCCGGACCCGCGGATCGGAATCCCCGGCGAGCCTTGCGATCACCGCACGATCGAGCCCCGCGACCAGTTCGCGGGTCCACGCGGCCTGCGTGCGGACCTCGGCCGATTCGTGCCCCAGCAGGCGATCGAGCGCGGGAAGCGACGCCGCATCACGTCGCTCGGTGAGCAGCCGCCGTGCGATGTCGCGCACCGCCCCGTTCGGCGAGGCGATCCGCGTCGCGAGTTCCGCAGACGGCAGCGACGCGAGATCCTCGACGCTCCCCCT
>JBEIUL010000037.1:0-11262 GCA_040374395.1 Phycisphaeraceae bacterium | reverse complement strand
GTACGGCTGGCCGAGCAGCCCCTCCAGATCAGCCGGATCCGGTCTTGGGAAGTGGGCGAGGTACTCGAACTTCCCCCGGGAACGGGCCGGACCCTCGACCTCGTGGTCGACGGACGCCCGATCGCCACCGGCACCCCCGTCACCGTTGACGGCCGTCTCGGGGTCCGGGTGACCGCCACCGGCGGCCTCGCCGAGCGGATCGCCCTCGTCGAATCGCAACGCTGAGCCCCGCCCCATGCCCCGAAACGTCCCGGTCGGAAACGGTGAGATGCTCGTGGCGTTCGATGAGCTCTATCGCCTGCGCGACCTCTACTGGCCGCGGGTCGGCATGCCCAACCACACCTGCGGCCATCCGCAGCGGTTCGGCATCTGGGTCGACGGCCAGTTCGCCTGGTGCGACTCGTCCGGCTGGCAGCGCGACCTGCGGTACAAGCCCGACACGCTGGTCACCGAGATCCGCCTGCGGCACGAGCGGCTCGGGCTCGAGGTGACCTGCCAGGACGCGGTCGACTACTGGAGCCCGGTCTACTTCCGGAAGGTCTCGGTCACCGACCTTTTCGGCCGGGCCCGCGACGTCCGGGTCTTCTTCCACCACGACATCAGCGTGAACGAGTCGCCGGTCGGCGACACCGTCACGTTCGATCCCGATACCGGCGGCCTGATCCACTACAAGGACAACGTCTACTTCCTCATCAACCTGTCCGACGGCCGCAAGATCGGCGTCGAGCACTGGGCGACCGGCGCGAAGCGGATCGGCGAGGCGGAAGGCACGTGGCGCGACGCCGAGGACGGCATCCTGAGCCGCCACGCGATCGCCCAGGGCTCGGTCGACTCGACCGCGGGCATCAACCTCACCGTGCCGCCGTGGCAGGCGAGCCACTGCTACTACTGGCTCGCTGCGGGGCGCGACCACGCCTCGATCAAGGGCCTCGACGCCAAGGTCCGCGACCGCTCGCCGCAGCGGATGATGGACCGCACCGAGGCGTACTGGCGGCTCTGGGCGTGCAAGGAGCCGGTCGACTTCTCGGCGGTGCCCGACCAGGTTCGGGACCTCTACGTCCGCAGCCAGCTCATCCTCCGCACGCAGATCGACAACGGCGGGGCGATCATCGCCGCCAACGATTACGACATCACGCACTTCGCGGGCGACACCTACTCGTACATGTGGCCGCGGGACGGCGCGCTCGTCTCGCACGCCCTGACGCTCGCCGGCCACGGCGAGCTGAGCCGGGCGTTCTTCCGCTTCTGCGAGCGGGTCATCGAGCCCGACGGCTACTTCCTGCACAAGTACAACCCGAGCGGCACGTTCGCCAGCTCGTGGCACCCGCGGATGCTCGACGGCGAGAAGGTCCTGCCGATCCAGCAGGACGAGACCTCGCTCGTGATCTGGGCCCTGCGGCGGCATTTCCAGGTCTTCCGCGACGTCGAGTTCATCAAGGGGATGTACCAGAAGCTGGTCATCGAGCCGGCGAAGTGGATCCTTTCGTACCGCGACCACAACGGGCTTCCGAAGCCGTCGTGGGACCTGTGGGAGGAGCGGCGCGGCATCCACCTGTTCACCGTCGCCTCGACGATCGGCGCCCTGCGGGCCGCGGCGGCGTTCGCCCAGGACATGGGCGCGTTCGACCGGGCCGCCGAGTTCCAGGAAGGCGCCGACCGGATGCGTGGGGCAATGGTCCGCCACATGTGGATGCCCGAGCGGAACCGCTTCGCCCGCATGGCGACGCCGCTGCCGGACGGCAGCTACCGGCTCGACCCGACGCTCGACGCCTCGGCGTTCTCGCTCTTCGCGTTCGGGGCCCTGCCCGCCGACGATCCGAAGGTCGTGAGCCACATGCAGGCGGTGCGGGAGCGGCTCTGGGTCAAGACGCCGATCGGCGGCATCGCCCGGTACGAGTCCGACTACTACCACCAGGTCGAGCACCACAACGTCCACGACGTCCCGGGCAACCCGTGGGTGATCTGCACGCTCTGGCACGCCCAGTGGCTGATCGAGAAGGCGAAGGACCTCGGCGAGCTGCATGAGGCCCTGCCCTACCTGGAATGGGTCGCCAACCGGGCCCTGCCCTCGGGCGTCCTCGCCGAGCAGTTCGACCCGTACACCGGGGCCCCGATCTCGGTCAGCCCGCTGACCTGGTCGCACGCGACGGCGATGACCACCGTCATGAACTACCTGCTCAGCCACGCCCGGCTCTCGGGCCGCCCGTCGGGTTGCCTGGCCGAGCTCACGCTCGCCGAATGACGCCCGAACCGCCGCGTCCGCCCCACGGGGGAGCAGACCCCCCTCCAGACCCCGGGAATGGGGCTTCCGGCGTGAATCCGCCCCCCCCGGCGGCCGAATCCGTGCCCGCAATGCGTCAATCGGATCGAGCCCGGGCGTCGGAGATCGACGCCGTCGCGGAGGTACTGACCTCGGCGGCGGTCGACGAGCTTTTCCGCCGCGATCCGACCCTCCGGGCCCGGTACGGCGACAGCGCCGAGCGGCTCTGGCGGAACGAGCTCATCTCGCGGGTCGCCCACCTCGCCGAAGCCCTCGCGGCCGACCGGCCGGCCCTCTTCCTCGAGAACGCGAACTGGTCGCGGGTGGCCTTCGCCGCCCGCGAGTACCGCGAGAGCGACCTGAAGGCGAGCCTCGACTGCCTCGTCCAGGCCTTCTCGCGGATCCCGGCCACCGAAGGCATCTCCCGCGGCGCCGAACTCGTGCGCACCGCGACGGCCCACCTGGCCGCCGCGAAGTCGATGCCGCACCACGAGATCGACAAGGGCGATCCCGACGCGAAGATCGCCCACACCTACCTGCTCAAGATGCTCGAGCGGAACCAGCGGGCGGCGGCCGAGCTGCTGTTCGACGAGATCCGCGCGGGCAAGCCGATCGAGCGGATCTACGAGCGGATCGTCTGCCCCGCCCTCGCCGAGGTCGGTCGCATGTGGCAGGTCGACGAGATCGCGGTCGCCGACGAGCACTACGCCACCGCCGCGACGCAGGTCATCCTGGCCCAGCTCAAGTTGCACGCCCCGATCAAGCCGCCCTGCGGCCGCTCGGTGCTCGCGACCAGCGTCGGCGGCGATCTCCACGACGTGGGGATCCGCATGGTCGCCGACCTCTTCGAGTTCGCCGGCTGGCGGGCCGAGTGCCTCGGCGCGAACACCCCGACCGACGAGATCGTGACCGCCCTGCGCGGTGACCACGGCTTCGGCCAGCCCTTCGAACTGCTCGCGATCAGCGGCAGCACCTCGCTCACCGTGCGAAGCATCGCCGACGTGATCGCGGCCGTGCGCTGCGAGCCCGCGACCTGCGAGATCCCGGTGCTCGTGGGCGGCACGCCCTTCCGGCTGGTGCCCGACCTGTGGAAGGTCGTCGGCGCCGACGGCATGGCCGCCACCGCAAGCGGTGCGGTCGCCGCCGCCAACCGCCTGCTCGACGGGCGGGCGAAGGCGGGGTCGCCGTTCGGTATGGCGTGATTCGCGGGGCGGTCTGCGGTCGCCACCGATGAGGGCCAAGATCCTTCGCATTCCGGCCCGGAGGGCGGGGCCACGCCCCGCCGCGAACGCAGTATAAGGGTCGTCTGCAGGCAAGAAGACGTGCGCGCGAGCTACGTCCCTGGCACCACGGGATCGGGCTTGAATGCGCGGCGGGGCGTGGCCCCGCCCTCCAGCTTGCCTCACAGCACTTCGGCCGCCAGGCTCGCGAGGTCGCTCCGCTCGGTCTTTGACAGCGTGACGTGACCGGCGATCCGCTGGCCCTTCATCCGCTCGATGAGGAACGAGAGGCCGTTCGAGCTCGCGTCGAGGTACGGATTGTCGATCTGCAGGATGTCGCCGCAGAGGATGATCTTGGTGCCGTCGCCGACGCGGCTCACGATCGTCTTCACCTCGTGGGGCGAGAGGTTTTGCGCCTCGTCGACCACGAAGAACTGGTGCGGAAGGCTGCGGCCGCGGATGTAGGTCAGCGGCTCGAGCACGACCTTGCCGCCGGCCATGAGCTGGTCCATCCGCTGCTCGGGCGAGCGGCTCTCGGCGTCGTTCAGGTGCGAGCCGCGGGTCGAGAGCAGGTACGCCAGGTTGTCGAAGACCGGCTGCATCCACATCGAGAGCTTCTCGTCCTTGTCGCCGGGCAGGTACCCGATGTCGCGGCCGAGGGGCATGATGGGACGGGCGGTGAGGAGCTTGTCGTAACGCTCCTCCTTCAGCGTCTTGTGCAGGCCCGCGGCGAGGGCGAGCAGCGTCTTGCCGGTGCCCGCGGGGCCGATGAGCGAGACGAGCTTCACCTCGTCGTCGAGCAGGAGGTCGAGGGCCATCGTCTGCTGGAGGTTCCGGGCCATCACGCCGTAGACCGGCTTCCGCGGCCCGGTGACGGGAATGACGTGGCCGGTGTCGGCGAGCACGCGGCCGAGGCCGGTGTGGGCGGCGTCGTCGGCGTTCTGCAGCACGAGGAAGAGGTTCGCGATCGGCTCGAGGCCGGGCAGCTCGGCGCCGTTCGGGGCCCGCACCGGCAGGCCGGCGAAGCGCGAGATCGAGAGCTGCCGGTCGTTGTAGAGGTCGTCGATCAGGTCCCCCGGCACCGACATCGAGACCCAACCCGCGTGCAGCCAGTCGGTGTCGATGTGGTCGTGCTCGAAATCCTCGCTCGGGATGCCGAGGGCGTCGGCCTTCACGCGGGCGTTGATGTCCTTCGAGATGAAGACCGTCCGGCAGCCCGAGGCGTGCAGGGCGTGGGCGACGCTCAGGATGCGGTGATCGGCCTTGTCGAGGTCGAGGGCGAACGGCAGGCTGGTGTTCGTCCGCTCGATGCGGATCGTGCCCCCCTGCTCGTTCCAGCGGATGCCCTCGAACAGCCGCCCCTCGCGCCGCAGCTTGTCGAAGCTGCGGATGACCTGGCGCGAGTTCCGTCCGGTCTCGTCGTTGTTCTTCTTGAAGAGATCGAGCTCCTCGATGACCGTCAGCGGGATGACGACCTCGTGCTCCTCGAACTTGAACATCGCGTTCGGGTTGTGCAGCAGCACGTTCGTGTCGAGGACGAAGTGCTTCCGCACGCGCGTTCCCGCCGCCTCGACGCCGGCGAGGGCCGGGGCAGGGCCGGAATTCGGGTTGTCGCGAGTCGGGGAGACGGTCGAGCCGTACGAGCCTGCTTGGTCGTGTGCCTTCAACGGGCTGCTCCTGCCGCCGCTCGGGCGGTTCGGAAGGATCATACGGCCGGCCCGCGGCGATGTCGGCGGGAACGACAAGGATTACGCAAGGTTTGGCGAGGTCGGGGCGAACGGCCTAGCCGGCCCGCAGCGGGTCGCGGTCGAGGCGCGAGATCACCGTCTCGAGACCGGGCACTTCCGTCCGCAGCCGTTCGGCGAGGATCGGCAGGTAGCCCCGCTCGGTGTTCGTGTGCCCGGCGAGCAGGACGCCGCAGCCGCGGGCGAGGGCCGAGAGCACCTCGTGGTGCCGCATCTCGCCGGTCACGAAGAGCGTGCAGCCCTCGGCGATCGCGGCGTCGAGGAGGCTCTCGCCGGCCCCGGCGCAGAAGCCGATCGTGCCGTGCTCGGCGGCCGCGCCTTCGGGCAGGGCGATCGAGACGGCCGTGACGCCGAAGTGCCGCTTGAGGCGGGCGGCGATCTCGTCGATCGCGAGCGGCCGGTCGAGGGTGAGGCGACGGCCCCCGCCGCTCGTGCGGAGCGGCCTCGGCTCGAGCGGATGGATCTCGACCGGCGGCTCCTCGTACGGATGGAACCGCCGCAGGGCCTCGATCGCGAGCGGCAGCGCCCGCCGCGAGCAGACCATCTCGAGCCGCGTCTCGGCGACGCGCTCGAGCCTTCCCCGGCCGCCGACCGCCGGCTGCGTCGACTCGCCGCCGAAAAACGTTCCGGTGCCGGGGATCTCGAACGAGCAGCGCTCGTAGCCGCCGATGCGGCCGGCGCCGGTCGCCGCGAGACCGTCGCGGATCCGCTCGGTCGCCTCGGGCGGGCAGAACGTCACGATCTTCACTTCCTCGCTCGCCGGCAGCGCCGCCGCGGGCACGAGCGCCTTGCGGTCGCCCGGACCGAGACCGTCGGCGAGCCAGTCGTTCAGGCCGCCCGGGGCCGCGTCGAGGGCGGTGTGCGGCGAGATCGCGGCGATGCCGCGGGACGCGAGCTCGAGCACGATCCGCTGGGCCGGCGTCTCGTCGCTCAGCCGCTTCAGCGGGCGGAAGACCGGCGGGTGGTAGGCGACGATCGCCTCGCACCGGGCCTCGGCGGCCTCGGCGATCACCGCGGGCGTCGCGTCGATCGCGAGCATCGCCCGGGCGACCGTCGCGTCGCGGCGGCCGACGAGGAGCCCCACGTTGTCCCAATCCTCGGCGAGGCGGAACGGACTGATGCGGTCGAGGGCGGCGACGAGGGCGGCGACGGTCGGCATCGGTTCACTCCGGTCTCAATCCGGCACGAGCATCGCGGCCCCGACGATTCCCGCCGAGTCGCCGAGCTCGCTCACGAGGATCTCGCACTTTCGGCAGGTCGCGGGGAAGACGTGCTCCTCGAACCGCTTCCGCACCCGGGCCGCGAACGGCTTGCCGAGGGCCTCGGTCACGCCGCCGCCGAGGACGACGGTGTCGATCGCGAGCAGCGTGATCCAGTTGGCGATCGCGAGCCCCAGCAGGTCGGCCGCGTGATTCACGACCTTCCGCACGAGCGGATCCTCGCGCTCGTACGCCTCGGCCAGCACCGAGCTGCTGAAGTTCGCGTCGAAGTTGCCGTCGACGAGCCGGTGCAGCGCCGAGTCGGGGTACATCGGAAGCAGGCGCCGCAGGCTGCCGGCGATGCCGGTTCGGCTGCAGAGGTCCTCGACCGTGTCGCGGCCCGGGCCCGCGCCGGGCACGAGGATCACGTGGCCGATCTCGCCCGCGGTCCAGAACGAGCCGTGGTGCAGCTTCCCGCCGAGGATGAGCCCGCCGCCGACGCCGGTGCCGACCCAGACCGCGAGCAGGTCGTTGCGGCCCTTGGCGACACCGGCGCGATGCTCGCCCCACGCCGCGACGTTCACGTCGTTGTCGAGGAAGACCGGCTTGCCGAGCAGCCTCTTCAGGGCGTCACGCAGCGGGAAGTCCTCCCAGCCGAGGTTGCCGGCCTTGATGACGCGGCCCTCGGGAACGTCGATGGCCGACGGGGCCCCGATGCCGACGCCGCGGAGCGACTCGAACGGCACTTTCGCGTCGTCGCAGGCCCGCATCACGCCCTCGACGATGCGCGAGAGCACGACGTCGCGTCCTTCCGCCGCCTTGGTCTTCCGCTTGCAGCGACCGAGGATCGCGCCTTTCGCGTCGACCACGCCGATCGACATGTTCGTGCCGCCGAGGTCGATGCCCACCACGGGGCCCGCATCGCTTCGCTTGCCGCTCATGCGGGCAGTTTACGGGGCGGACGCCGAGGCCGGTTCCGCCCGGGGAGCGATCCCCCACGCCCGGGCCGCGAAACGCTTCAGGTCGTCGACGATCATCAGGATCGCCGGAAGCTGGACGAGGGTCAGGATCGTCGCGCTGGTCAACCCGCCCGCGATCGCGATGCCCATCGGGATCAGGAACCGGGCCTGGAAGCTCTGCTCGGCGAGGAGCGGGGCGATGCCGACCACGGTGGTGATCGTGGTCAAGAGGATCGGCCGCAGCCGCCGCCGGCCGGCGTCGACGAGCGAATCCTCGAGGCCCATGCCGCGGCGCGAGCGCTCGTTGGCGAACTCGACGAAGATGAGCGAGTTGTTCACGACGATGCCGGCGAGGGCGACGATGCCGATGAGGCTCAGGAAGGTCAGGTCGTAGCCGAGGGCCCAGTGGCCCCAGACCACGCCGATGGCGCTGAACGGGATCGCGAGCATGACCGCGATCGGCTGGGTGTAGCTCGAGAAGAGCCACGCGAGGATGACGTAGATCATCGCGAGGGCCGCCGCCATCGCGACCGGCAGCGAGCTGAGGCTCTCGTTGAGATCCTTCTGGCGGCCGCCCTCCTGCACGCGGACTCCGGGGATCGCCGCGACCGCCTCCTCGATGCGGGGGAACGCGGCCCGCGTGATCTCCTCGGGATTGACGCCGGCCCCGCAGTCGGCGGTGACGGTCACCGTCCGCTGCCGGTCGACGCGCCGGACGACCGCGTACGCCGTGCCCTCGCGGACCGACGCGACCTCGACGAGCGGCACGAGCATCCCGCCCCGCGGGGCGACCAGCCACAGGCCCTCGATCGCGTCGAAGCGGCGTCGGCTGCGCTCGTCGAGCCGCACCTGAACCTTGATGTCCTCGCGGTCGGCCGAGTAGACGTGGGCCTCGAGGCCGAAGAGCGAGCCGCGGACCTGCCGGGCCACCTCGGCCACGGTGAAGCCCATCGCGGCGGCGCTCGGGCGGAGCTCGATCTTGAGTTCCTTCTGGGTCGAGTAGTCGTCGTCGGTGATGCCGTACACGCCCGCGTACTCGCCGAGGATCCCCTTGATGCGATCCGACGCCGCCCGGATCGCCTCGGGGTCGTCGCCCTGCACCTCGTACGTGATGTCGGCCCCGGCGGGGCCGCCGGTGATCTCGGTGAACTTGAGCTCCTCGACCCCGTCGAGCGTGCCGAGGACGTCGCGCACCGACTGGATGACCGTGCCCGAGTCGCGGTCGCGTTCCTCGGTCGGCAGCAGCTCGATGAAGATCTGGGCGATGTGGCTCGAGACCGCCTCGGCCACGCCGGTCTCGAAGTTGGTGCTCTGGCCGAGGATCGTGCTGATCGCCCGCACCTCGGACTGCGAGCGGGCCGCCGCCTCGATCCTCGCCGCCGCCGCCCCCGTCGCCTCGACCGGCGACCCGATCGGCAGCCGGCACTCGACGATGACCGTCTCGGTGTCGTCGGCGGGCAGGAAGGTGAACGCCACGCGGCCGCCCGCGACCATGCCGAGCGAGCCGACGAGGATGCCGAGCACCGCCGCGGTCGTGACGTAGCGGTGGTCGAGGCAGAAGGTCGCGGCCCGGGCGTAGAGGTCCTGGACCCACGGGATGAAGCGGTCCTCGCGCCACCGCTCGAAACCCTCCCAGCGGCGCTCGATGGCGAACTTGCCGTGCCGCTCCATGTTCAGGATGGCGTGGCCGATGTGGCCCGGCAGCATGAGTAGGCATTCGATGAGGCTCGAGCCGAGGGCGATCGCCGCCACCGTCGGCAGCGTCGCGAGCAGGATGCCGATGTTGCCCCCGAGCATCCCGAGGGGCAGGAACGCGACGATCGTGGTCATCACCGTCGCGACCACCGGCCACGCCACCTCGCTCGTGCCCTCGATCGCCGCGTCATCGGCCTTCCGCCCGCCGCGCCACCGGTCGAGGATGTTGTCGCTCACCACGATCGCGTCGTCGGCGAGCATGCCGATGACGATGAGCAGGCCGAACATCGAGATGAGGTTCAGCGTCACGCCGAACATCCGCATGAGCAGGACGGTGATGCCGATCGAGACCGCGATGCCCGCCATGACCCACCACGCCGAGCGGAGGTTCATGAACAGGACCATGACCACGAGG
Organism: Phycisphaeraceae bacterium; assembly: GCA_040374395.1. Lineage (GTDB taxonomy): Bacteria > Planctomycetota > Phycisphaerae > Phycisphaerales > SM1A02 > JBEIUL01. Next base: position 1,769 of record JBEIUL010000037.1, on the reverse strand, counting down.
ACGAGCAGGAACCCCTGCGTCGCGTTCCGCGTGAGGAGGTCGAGGCGGCCCTCGATGATCCGCGCGAGGTCGTTGTGGGCCATGATCGAGACCGGCAGCGGCGCCCGCTCGAGGGCGGCGTGGCCGGCGTCCCAGCCGGTGCGGCGGTCGGACCCGAGGACGTTCGCCTTGAGGCGGGTCCACCAGTCCTCCTCGAGCGGCTGGCCGGTCACGCCCGCGACGTAGCCGCGGACCATCTCGGCCATCGAGACCGCGTCCTCGTCGCCTTCCTTGAAGACGATCAGGTTCACGCCGGGCTCGCCGTTGAACCGCCGCGTGACCTGCTCGTCGACGAAGGTCTCGCGCACCGTCGCGACGTCGCCGAGCGTGAGCGACTGGCCCTCGCCGGTGACCTTGAGCGGGATCCGCCGGATCGCATCGGCCCGTTCCGCCACGCCGACGGTGCGGACGCCGAGGTTGGCCTCCGGCGTGCGGAGCGTGCCACCCGGGACTTCCGCCATCCACGCCTTCACGAGATCGGAGACCGCCGAGAGCGAGAGCCCGTGCCGCACGAGCTGCGCGGCGTCGACGTCGACGCGGATCTCGTAGCGGCGGGTTCCGCTGAGCGAGATCGAGCCCATGCCCTCGAGGCCGAGGAGGTCCTCCTTCACGCGGCGGGCGGTCTCCTTGAGCACGGCCTCGCCCGCGTCGCCGTAGACGGTGAGCATGATCACCGGCAGGTTCGGCTTGAGGTCGGTGACGCGGATCCGGTCGGCCTCCTCGGGCAGGTCCTGCAGCGAGTCGATCGCGAGGCGGATGTCCTCGATGCGCTCGGTCGCGAGGGCCCCGTCGGAAAGCTCGACCGCGATGCCGCCGCCGCCCTCGACGAGATTCGAGCGGACCCGGTCGACCTGCTCGATCTCGACGACCGCGTCCTCGATCTTGCGGGCCATCGCCTCCTCGACCTCGGCGGGGCTCGCCCCGGGGTACGAGAGCGAGACGAGCGCCGCCTCGGGGTTCGTCTCGGGGAAGAACTCGCGGCGGATGGTCAGGCCCGACCAGATCCCGCCGAGGATGCAGCCCCACATGAGGAGGCTCACCACCACCGGCTTGCGGACGCCGAACTCGATCAGGCCCCTCATCGCGCCGCCCCGGCCGACTCGACGGCCGGCGCCGCGGGCACCGAGACCACCGCGAGGCCGTCGGAAAGCTGCCGCTGCGAGGCGTCGAGGACGACGAGGGTTCCGGCGGGCAGCGACTCGCGCAGCACGAGCCACTCACGGTCGGTGACCGGCGCGTCGAGGAGGCCTCCGGACACCGTGAACTCGACATCGACCTCGTGGCTCTCGATCTTGCCCTCGCGCACGAGCAGGATCTTCCCGTCGTTCACCGAGCGTCGCGGCACGAGCGTCCGGACCGTCTCGCCCGCGGCGATGACCTCGCCGGTCACGAACGTGCCGGGTGCGAGGCCGGCGCCGGTCGGCGCCGCGACGAAGACGCTCATGGTGCGGGTCGTCGCGTCGTCCTCGGGGGCGATGCGCTCGACGGTTCCCTCGACGGGTTCGGCCCCCGAGCGGTCGGGCACGAGCCGCACGCGGTCGCCCGGCCTCACGGTCGCCCGCGCGGTCGCGGGCAGCAGGATCGGGACTTCCAGCCGCGCGAGGCTCACCACGCGGGCGATCTCGACGCCCGGGGCGACCGACTCGCCGATCTCGAGCGGGGCCTTCTGCACGAATCCGTCGAGCGGGCTGGTGATCGTGCACCGCTCGACGCCGAGCCGCGCGAGCTCG
>JBEIUL010000071.1:0-8608 GCA_040374395.1 Phycisphaeraceae bacterium | reverse complement strand
GTACTGGAAGTCGCCCGAGACCTGGCCCGCGGCGTTGATCCGCTGGTTCACCGCGGGCGGGTAGTTGCCGACGACCGTGACGGTCACCCCACCGCCGGCGAGGGCCGAGGCGGCTGCGACGAGCGTGGCGGAACCAGCGACGGCGAGGGGGACGGTTCTCATCGAACCCAACGTACGGGCGGCCGGGCCACGGTCAAGCCGGTTCGGCCGGGATCGCCCGATTCCCTCAGGCCGCGACGGCCTTCTCGCGGAGCCGGGCCTCGCTCGGCACCCGGACCCGGGTCACCAGGCCGCACTTCTCGAGGCTACGGATCACCAACCAGCTCGAGTCGAACTGCCAGCGGCCGAGGCCATGGCGGGCGCTCGTTGGGAACGCGTGGTGGTTGTTGTGCCACCCCTCGCCGAAAGCGAGGATCCCGACGAACGGGTTGTTCCGGCTGTCGTCACCCGAGCGGTAGGGCTGCTTGCCCCACAGGTGGCAGATGCTGTTCACGCTCCAGGTGATGTGGTGCACCAGGCACATGCGCAGCAGCCCGCCCCAGAGGAAGCCGAGGAACGCCCCCCACCAAGAGCCGGCGATCAGGCCGCCGATGAGGGCCGGCAGGGCAAAGCCGAGCAGGACCCACACGACGAAGGTCTGGCTCAGGAAGACCATGCGGCGGTCGGCGAGCAGGTCGGGGACGTACCTCGTCGGGTCGGAATCCTCGGGCCGGGTGATGAGCCACCCGAGGTGCGAATGGGTGAAGCTGCGGATCCAGCCGCCGATCCCGTGCTCGCGGTGGGCGTTCGGCGAATGCGGATCATGCTCATGGTCGGAATGCTTGTGGTGCTTCCGGTGGGTCGAGCACCACCAGATCGCCGGGCCCTGGCCCGCCATCGAGCCGAGGATCCCGAAGGTCCAGAAGACCACGGGCTTCGCCTCGAAGCTGCGGTGGGTGAAGAGGCGGTGGTAGCCGATCGTGATGCCCATGCCGGTGAGCACGTAGAACGTCAGGAGCAGCGCCAGCTCGCGATAGCCGAACCAGCCGCCCCAGGCCAGCCACATCGCCGCGAGGGCGACGAGCGAGGGCACGATCACCGCGATCGCGGTACCGACGCGGACCGACACGGGGACCGGGATGCCGGGCTCGGCGGGCGTCGACGGCGTGACAGACGGACGGACGTTCGCGAGGCTCGGCGGAGTTTCGAGGATCGACACGCAAGGATCCTGGCGGGCCGGGACGACCCGTGGAGGCCGGGGGGACGGGCCCCGCGGGCGATCCGCGCGACCATGGGGAGAGCGTAGCCGGACCGGCCCGCCGCGCGGGTGGTTTCGGGGAAAACCGCGCGATTTCTGCGTTCCCGCACCACCGGTCGAGGGGCCGTATCTTTCGTCCCCTCCCGGTGCCCCATGAACTCGTCGACCTCGCCGCTTGACTCCTTCGATGCTCCCCGTTCCGAGGCGATCGCCGCCCGCGACGCCGACTGGCGATGCGGCGCGGTCGTCTACCAGGCGATCGTCGATCGCTTCGCGCCGAGCGCCGACCTCGCGTCGCGGCGAGGGCTCTACGCCGCTCCCCGCAGGCTCCGCGCCTGGACCGAGACGCCGACGAAGGGCGAGTTCCTCGCCGACGCGAGGGTCTGGAGCCACGAGGTCGACTTCTGGGGCGGGACGATCGCGGGCCTTCGGGACCGCCTCGGGCATCCCGCGTCGATGTCGGCCGACGTCCTCTACCTGACCCCGATCTTCGACGCGTTCACCAACCACAAGTACGACACCGCCGACTACCGCACCGTCGCCCCCGAGTACGGGACCCGCGACGAGGTGATCGCCCTCGCCGGAGACCTGCACGGCCGAGGCATGAGGCTGGTGCTGGATGGCGTCTTCAACCACGTCGGCTCGCGGTTCGCCCGGTTCGTCGAGGCCCAGGGCAACCCGAAGTCGCCGTGGCGCGACTGGTTCCTGTTCGGGAAGGAACATCCGCTCGGGTACCGGGCGTGGGCGGACGTGGCGAACCTGCCCGACCTCGCCCTCGAGAACCCGGCGGTTCGTGACTTCCTCTGGCGGGGACGCGACTCGGTCGTGCGCTCGTGGCTCGCCGCGGGGATCGACGGGTGGCGGCTTGACGTGGCGAGCGACCTCGGGCCGGAGTACCTGCGGGAACTGACCGCGAGCGCCCACGAGGAGAAGCCCGGCTCGCTCGTGGTCGGCGAGATCTGGAACTACCCCGCCGGCTGGGACGGTCCGCTCGACGGGATCCTGAGCCTCTTCGCCCGCGCCGCGATCTTCGCGCTCGTGAAGGGCGAGGTCGACGCGCCCTCGACCGCGAGGCGGCTCGCGCGGTGCGTGGCCGACGCGGGCACCGAGTACCTGCTGCGGTGCTGGACGGTGCTCGACAACCACGACACCGAACGGCTCGCGCACGTGCTGCCCGATCCGGCCCTCCGCAGGCTCGCATGGATCCTCTGGGCGACCCTGCCCGGCTCGCCCAACCTCTATTACGGCAGCGAGATCGGAATGGCGGGCGGCGCCGATCCCGAGAATCGCGCCCCGATGCGGTGGGATCTCGTCGACGCCGCCCCGGCCGACGGCGAGCTCGCGTTCCTGCGGCGGCTGCTCGCGGCGCGGCGGGCGTCGCGGTCGCTGCGGGTCGGCGACGTGCGGTTCCTCGACACGGCGCGATCGCTCGCCTTCATCCGCCTCACCGACCGGCCGCTCGAGACGACCCTGACGATCGTCAATCCCACCGCCGAACCCGCGGTCGAGTTCGCGCCGATGCCCGACGGGCGGATGATGGCGGGAACGAGTTTCCGCGACGTGCTGGGCGCGGCGGGCGGCCGGCCGATCACCGCCGAGGTGCACTCGGGCCACCTGCGGGTGACCGTCCCGCCGCGGACGGGCGTGGTGATGACCATGGTCCCGCCCGCCGACGGGGGCCACTCGCCGTACAAGCGGATGGGGCCGGGCCGATGAGCTTCTACCGGCACCATGCCCTGTACCACGCGTTCTTCGCCCCGAGCGGCGAGATCCGCGGCTCGGTCGATGCGATGGTCGGAAAGCACCTCGGGAAGCGGCCGCGGCGGGTGCTCGATCCGGCGTGCGGGCCGTCGACCTGGCTCGAGCACTGGGCCGACCGCGGGGCGGGCGTGACGGGCATCGAGCTCGACGCCGACGTGGCGGCGGCCGGGTACGCCCGGCTCGCGGCGCGGCGCGAGGGCGGTCGTGAGGCGCAGGTGCTGGCCGGCGACATGCGCTCGCCGCCGGAGGGCGTGCGCGGGCCGTTCGAGCTCATCATCAACCTCGACAACTCGATCGGGCACCTCGGCGGGCTCGACGACGTCGATCGGCATCTCGCGGCGATGCGCTCGCTCGTCGCCGACGGCGGCCTCTACCTGCTCGGCCTCGCGGTCCGCGAGCGGGGCGACTCGATCGAGCCCGCGACGGTCTACGAACGTGGGCCGCAGCCGATCGACGGCGGCGGCTTCGCGGCGGTCCGCAGCGAGACCCTCGGCCTGCAGAAGCCCGAGCGGAAGGGCGACCTCGCCTGCGAGCGGATCCGCCACCTCGTGATCACCGCAAGCGTGCCCGGCCTCGCCCCGCTCTTCCTCGAGCAGTACGACCTGCTGACGTTCCCGTTCCTCACGCTGAAGGACCTGTTCGCCCGCACCGGCTGGACGGTCGCCGACTGCCGCGACGCGACCGACGAGGAGCTGCCGAGGGCCCGCTTCGCGGCCGGGTGCGGCGACGTGCTGCTCGGGCTCACGCCGGTTCGCACGGCCGGCCGTTCGCGATCGCCGCGAGCCGCCACGCGATCCTCGCCGCGGCGTCGCACGAGGGGCTGAGCCGGAGCGGCTCGCCCTCGGCCGCCGGCTCGATCGGCTCGAACGCGTCGCGAAGCCGCAGGTAGGCGGAAACGCCCGCGTCGGAAACCTCGGCCGCATCGCCCGCACGCGCCGCGAGACGCCGGAGGATCTCGTCCTCGGGACACGTCGTCTCGACGACGAGCCCGATCGCATCGTGCCGGACGGCGAGCTCGCGGAACCGCCCGCGATCGGACCGCCGCCCGCAGTTGGCGTCGATGATCACGTGCTCACCGGCCGCGAGGGCGAGGCCCGCGCGACGCTCGAGCTCGACGTAGGTGCGGGCGTTCCATTCGGGCGTGTAGAGCCCGGCCCCGCCCCGCTCGCCGGGCGCGAGGCCCGCGAGTTCCTTCCGCACCGCGTCGCTCGCGAGGACCGTCGCCCGGAGGGGCGTCGCCGCGGCGCGGGCGGCGACGCTCTTGCCGGTGCCGGGAAGCCCCGACATCACGATGAGGGCCGGTCGCGGCAGCGCGTAGCCGACCGCGACGAGGGCGTAGTTCCGCGACGACGCCGCCGCGACGGCGCGATCGGCCGCCGAGACCTCGGGCTCGCCGACGGTGACGCTCTCGACGAACGCGTGGACGATTCCATCGCGGGCGGCGAAGACGGGAAACACCTCGGGGGCGCCCGGGTCCCCCGCCGCTTCCGCCCAGGCCGCGAGGAAGCGGCGGCCGAGCCGGTCGAAGCCGCGGGCCGCGAGGTCGAACCCGACCCGCGTCGCGTCGGCGGCGATGTCGCGGCAGCGCAGCTCGAACGAGAACTCGATGCAGTCGAAGGCGACGATCTCGCCGTCGACGACGCAGAGGTTGCGGGCGTGGAGATCGCCGTGCACCTCGCGCACGAGCCCGCGGTCGTATCGCTCGCCGAGGATCGGCATCGCCGCCTGCACCCGTCGCCCGACGAGCCGGGCGAGCGAGAGCCACGGCGTCGGCTCGCCGGCCGGCACCGTCGCGTCGAGGACGACCCGGCCGTGGTCGTGCAGGCCCGCGAGGCTGTGCTTGAGCCGCCGCAGGACCGCGACCGGATGGCCCCAGCGGGCGACCTCGGGCGAGGTCGGGCACGCGGCGTGGAAGCGGGCCAGCCGCGACGCGAACCGGTCGAGGGCCGCCTCGAGGCGCGAGCCGTCGTCACGCCGGTCCGCGCACCTCTCCAGCACCCGATCGAGCAGCCCATCCTCCGGAAGCCGCCGCATCGCCGTCGCCCAATCGAGGACCCGCTCGCCCGCGGCCGCCTCGGCCCGCTCGCGGACCGGCCCGAAGTCGACGTCCGATCCGGCCGCGACGAGCGGCGCCACGCCAAGGTAGACCTCGGGGGCGAGCCGGCGGTTGAGCCGGGCCTCCTCGACGCACGCGTCACGCCGCGACTCGGGCCGCGCGAAGTCGACGAAACCGAGCGAGACGGGCTTCTTCAGCTTGTAGACGCGATCGCCGCGGAGGACGACGCACGAGAGGTGCGTCTGCACGCACGCCCACGCCCCCGCGGCCCCGGCCGCAAGCACCCGTTCGATCGCCGTGCCGTCCACGCGCTCAGGCTATCCGAACCCGACTCGCCTCAGGGACAGTCGCCCCAGCCGCCGAGCAGGACGGTGAGATCCGACGGGCCGACCGTGCCGTCGGCGTCGAGGTCGGCGAACGAGCCCTTCACCGACCATTCCGCGAGCAGCGTCGAGAGGTCGGCCGGGCCGATGAGGCCGTCGAGGTCGTAGTCGCCGAGGCACGGGCCGCCGCCCGAGTCGCCGAGCTCGATGCAGGCGAGGTGCGGGTAACTTCCGCCCGAGAGGATCAGGTCGTTCCATCGCCCGCTCGAGCCGAGGAGCTCGGCGTAGTGCTCGGCCCCGCCCGAGTTGTTCGGCTCGCCGGGATTCCAGTTGGTGAAGCCGACCTTCGTGCCGTCGGACCAGTGCCACGAGCCCTCGCTGCCCTCGTCGGTGAAGCCGATCCAGACGCGGCGGTCGACCCCGAGGGCGTTCCCGAACTCGACGCGGACGAATTCGTTCTCGACCTCGTCCTCGATGCTCACGAGGTGCCCGCCGAGCGACTGCGCGAGCGCCTCGGCCGCGGCCCACGTCGTGGTGGTCGCGCCGATGTAGCGGTGACCGTTCGCGGGATTCACCACGTCGACGAGGGCCCCGCTCTCGACCACGAGGTTTCCCGAGCCGGTCTGGGCCGCCCCGTACGAGCCGAGGCGGATGAGGTAGGTCGTCTTCGGGGCGGCCGCGAACGTGATCCGCGACTGCAGCGAGCACGCGTCGTCGTTGCAGGCGACCGGGGCAAGGTCGCCGGGGCAGGTGCCGCCGAGGTAGACCGCGATCTTCGAGTCAAGCGTGGTCTGGCCGCAGGTGGCCACGCTCACCAGGCCGCCCTCGCCGCTCGACCAGGCGAACCAGACGTCGTTGTGGACCTGGTTGTTGGAGAAGAAGTTGCAGGCCGCGGCGCCGACTCCGTCGGTGGTCGCTCCCACGCTCGAGAAGGGGAAGATCCCGAGACCCGAGATCGACTCGGGGCTCGAACAGAGGTCGTTCGCGGGCGGGAGGGCCGAGGCCGCGGCGGCGACGACGAGGACGGACGCGACGACGGGGAGTCGGACCTGCACCATGGGACAACCTCCGGGGGGGCGACGATCTGCGGGCCACGACGCGGCCCGTCCGGAAAGTACCGCCGGCCGCGGGTCGACCCAACCGGAAAGGCCGGACTTTCCCGCGAAAACCGATCGCCGCTACCGTACCCCGGTGCGCCGCCGCGGTTTCACGATCGTCGAGATGCTCACGGTGCTCGCGGTGGTGGCGGTGCTGCTCGCGATCGCCCTGCCCGCCCTCGCGTCGGCCCGGGGCAAGGTCCAGCTCGTCGGCTGCACCGCGGCCCAGCGAAAGCTCGCGGTCGGCGTCTTCAACCACGCCACGGAACGCAAGGGGAAGTTCCCGGGCCCGCACACCGAGCCGGGGCCGCGGTACCGCGGGCAGCCGTGGGTGCTTGCGTTCGATCCACCGGGGCAGCCGATGGCGCGGCGGGTCGACCAGGCGGGTCGCGAGACGCTCGGGGCCCTCCAGGATGGTTCGCTCTGGCCGTTCGTCGGCGACGCGGGCGTCTACCGCTCGCCCCGCGACCCCACCGACCGGGTGCGCAGCTATTCGCTGAGCGTCTTCCTCGCGGGCAGCCCCGAGGTCGGCGACCATCCCGACCTTCGTTTCGGGACGCTCGCGAGCCGCATCGACTCGGTCCGCGACCCGTCCGGCACCCTCGCCACCGTCGCCGAGGAGGACCCGAACGGCCCGCGCAACCGGAACGCCTTCACGCTCGACCTGCGGGGCGAACGCTGGATCGACCTCCTGCCCGACTGGGGGCCGCGGCCGCACTTCACGGCGGCGATGCTCGACGGGTCGACGCTCGCCCGGCGGCTGTCGCATCCCCGCCTCCGCGAGGCGATCCTCGTCGAGGGCCGCATGCCCGAGGGCGGCCGCGCGGTCGAGGAGGCGACCCGCGGCGACTTCGAGACGCTTCGCGGACTCATGGACCTCGGGCGGTAACCACTGTCCGCGGCCGTGATCGGACGCGCAGCGCCGCGCCTCCCTTCCGCACCCCGCACAGGCCGACCCGGTTCGGGCGGCTTCCCCATCGAGCCGCTTCCCTCGGTCGCCGGCGTTTCCCACGGTGGTGTTGACGGTTCGCCTCCGGCCTCGTGGCCCGAAGCGACCGGGAGGGAAACGGATGAACACGACTCGACGCACCACGCTTCTCGCCCTCGCCCCGATCCTCGTCGCGGCCGGGACGGCCCACGGGCAGAGCACGCCGATGCGGCTGCTCTACTCGACGCCGGGCTTCAGCGATCCCCGCCAGGCGATCAACTCGGACGTCCTGCTCGACCGGATCGAGTTCGGCGACGGCGTGGTCGTCGAGAGCCCGCAATTCGTCTTCCCCGCCGAGGTCAAGCAGCTCGGCTACTCGGGCACCCTCGGCTGCTTCAGCACCGTGAACGGGCTCGCGGCGTCGACCGGCCTTCCCGGCTGCCATCGCCTCGAGGCGTGCGACGGGAATGCGAGCACCATCTCGGTGAACGACCTCAAGCTCTTCCCGGCGAAGCTCAAGCAGACCTTCGCGAGCAACAACCTCAACAACCGCACCGAACTCAAGTCGAACGTGCAGTTCTCGATGACCGTCTCGCTCGCCACGCGGGTCTGGGACTCGAACTTCGAGCTTGACCAGCGGCCCGAGCTCTTCATCTTCGAGGAGCAGGGCAACAGCGTGCTTCGCGTGCAGGCGTGCACCGAGACCGGGTCGCTCCTCGGCACCGCCGTCGAGATCCGCGCCGTCGACCTGGTGAGCGTGGTGCCCGAGAAGGTCTGGGTCGGACGGTTCACGACCGCCGGACAGCCCTCGCCAGGCCCCTTCGAGCTCAAGGTCGCGACCGTCGACCTCACGCGGCTCGGGGTCACGAGCGTGAAGTGGCTGCGGATCACCAACGCGGGCACCGGCGGCAACGGATCGGCCGACATGAAGCTCCTCGCCGTCGACACCTCGCCCGGACCGGCGGCGCAGACCATGACCTTCGACTGACATCGCCCCTCGACCACTCCCGGGGCACGACGCCGCGGACACGGACCTTCTGTTCCCTTACGGACCCACGGGCGTGCATGAAGCGCGCCCGTGGGTCTTTTTCCGCCGCGTATCCTGACCGCGTGCGGATCGACGCGATCGACCTCGGATACCTCGGGCTGGCCGGCGCCGCGAACGCCTTCCTCGTCCGCGATGCGGGCGCGACGGCCCTCGTCGAG
>JBEIUL010000065.1:0-8739 GCA_040374395.1 Phycisphaeraceae bacterium | reverse complement strand
GCTCGAGGCCGTCGACGCCGACGTCTTCGAGGCGATCATGCTGAACACCGAGGGATACGTCGCCGAGTGCACCGGCGACAACATCTTCGGCGTGAAGGGCAACACGGTGTACACGCCGCCGGTCGAGGCGGGCCTGCTGAACGGCGTGACGCGGCGCTACGTGATGCAGGAGATCGCCCCCGACCTCGGCTACGAGGTGCGGGAACGCATGATGCGGCTCGACGACCTGCTCGCGATGGACGAGATCTTCCTCACCGGCACCGCGGCCGAGATCATCGGCGTGAGCGGTGTCGGCGACCGGACCATCGGCGCCGGCGAGACCGGCCCGGTCACCACCGCGATCGCCGCCGAGTTCCGCCGTCGCATGGCCGCGGGCGCGCCCGAGGACTGAGGCCGTGCGCTGCCGCACCTGCGACCACGCCCTCTGGCGGACGGTCGGGCGTACGTGTCCGGAGTGCGGCACGCCCTTCACGCCGTCGGAGTTCCGCTTCAAGCCCTCGACCGTGGCCTTCCGCTGCCCGCACTGCGAGCAGGACTACTACGGGACCGACGCGAACGGCCTGCTCGAGCCGCGCGAGTTCGATTGCGTCCGGTGCGGGAACCACGTGCGGCTCGACGAGATGGTCCTCGAGCCCGCGGCGGGGCGCACCGAGGACCAGACCGTGCCGCGGCCGAACGCGTGGGGCGAGCGCGAGCGCATCGGGCTGTGGAAGGCGTGGTGGCGCGGCACGATCGCGATCCTCTTCCGGCCGTTCGAGTTCGGCGACACGCTGCCGCCGAACGCGGGCGCGGGTTCGGCGTTCCGCTACCTGCTGCTCTGCTCGATACCGGTGCTGGCGCTCGGTCTCGCCCTCGGGGCCCTGATGTTCCTTCCGCTCGGCGGGGCCGGCGGGTTCGGCGCGGTCTTCGGCCCGCAGCTGGCGATCGGCGTCGCGGTGTCCCTGGCCATGCTCACCTTCGCCGGCGTCGGCGGGGCGATCGGGCACGGCACGCTCGCCCTGCTCGGCGGTACCAGGCAGCCGCTCTCCCGCTCGATCGGCTGCTCGTTCTTCGCCCACGGCGCGACCTCGTTGATCGGCCTCGTCCCGTGCGTGAGCTGCATTCCATTCCTCACCTCGATCTGGTGGTTCTCGTCGTTCCGCCTCATGCTCGCCGGCGTGCACGGCTGCGGCCGGGGGAAGGCGACGCTCGCGGCGCTGGTGCCGCTGCTGCTCATGGGAACGGTGTCGATCGCGGCGGTCGCGGTGCCGTTCCTCGTCACGGGGGGCATCACGCCAGGGATGGTCGTGCGAGCCCAAGGCGTCGCCCTGGCGTCGATGCAACGCCAGGATCTCGGCGTGGCGATGCGGCAGTTCGAGCTCGACGCCGATCGCCCGTGCGCGACGCCGATCGAACTGCTCATCGACCGGCCCGAGCTCGCGGTGTCCCTCGCGGAGCTGATCTCGCCCGACCGGTCCGAGGCCGCCTCGATCGGCGGTCGCGAGATCCGGTCCGGACTCGCGGCCCCCGAGGACGCCCGGGCCGCGCACGAGTCGCTGCGAGGCCGCCTTCCCGCCGGGCCCTATCGCCTCGGGAATCTCGTGCTGGTGCCGCCCGGGCACCCGCTCGAGGGCCAGTTCGGGGTGCGCGATCCCTTCGCAGGCGATGTCTGGTGCACGGTGGACGGAGTGGGGACCGAGACCATCGGCTTTCCGCCGGAGATCGACTTCGACGCGTTGCCCGACCTTCTCGATCCGCCGCCGCCGCCCTGAGCGGGCAGGCCCGCCGCCTCACTCGAACGGCTTCTCGACGTCGGGGCCCTTGCCGGTCTCGACCGGGAACCCGTCGCGCTTCCACGCCTTCAGGCCGCCCTTGAGCACGTAGACCGTCTTCTTCTTGCGGCCGAGTTCCATGAGCCGCTTGGCCGCGGCCTTCGCCATCACGTCGTCGTAGTCGGTATCGACGCAGATGATGAGGTCGGGGGTGCCGAGCACGAACTCCTGCTCGTCCTCGAGCCGCGGGAAGGGCAGGTTGATCGACTTGGGGACGTGCCCCTCGGTGTACTTATCCTCGGTGCGGGCGTCGAGCCAGACCGTCCTCGGCGGGCCGGAGAGGCCGAGTGCACCGCCCGGCTTCGACTCGAGCTCGACCGCCTCGAACGGCTCGAGGTACTGCAGATCGGCGTCCGAGGTCTTCAGTTCGCAACCGAGCCCGGCGGCGGCAAGGGCGATGCAGGCGATTCCCGGCAAGATTCGCGAGGGCATGGAAGGGGGTGGTCCCGGGGGTGTTCGAAAGGAGGGAAACCGGCCGCATCATGCCGGGGGGGCGGGATTTTCGCCACCGCGGCCCGCACGGCGGCGACCGCGGCCACAATGGGGACATGCTGAACCTCCTCCCGATCATGCTCGTGCCGGCGCTGCTCGCCGAACCGCTCGAGGCCCCGACGCCCGTCGATCCCCCGGCGGAAACCGCGGCCAAGGACGGCACCGCGCTGGTGAAGAGCACGGTGCTTCCCGAGCGAGACGCGATCGTCGCGGGAGGCGAGTTCCGCGTCGCGGTGTGCTTCCGGATCGAGCCCGGCTGGCACATCTACTGGAGGAACTCCGGCGACAGCGGCATGCCGCCGTCGTTCCGCGTGGTCGGGCCCGAGGGCTTCGCGGTCACCCGCGTCGATTGGCCGGTTCCCGAGGTCTTCACCACCCCGGACGAGACGACGTTCGGCCATTCCGGCGATCCGGCGGTGGTCCTCACCCTCAAGGCTCCCGCGGGCATTCCCGTGAGCACCCGGATCGACCTCCGCATCGAGTCCGAATGGCTGGTCTGCAAGGAGAGTTGCCTGATGGGCCGGCGGATGATGGGGCTGCGGGTGCCGGTGGTCGCGCCGGGCGACGGCCGGGCGCAAGGGCCGGCCTCGCGCGATTTTGCGACGATCCTCAAGCGTCTGCCCCTCGATTCCGGGGCGATCGGCCTCGCTGCTGCGATCGAAGGAAACGACCTGCGGGTGACCGTCCCGGCCGCCGACGGATCGCGGATTCGGCTCCTCCCGTTCGAGACTCGCGGCGTACGCTTCCGCCCCGGTCCGACCTTCGAAGCCGTCGCCAAGGACGGCAAGGCCGAGATCCGGGCGACGATGAAGATCGAACCCGACCCGTCCGCGGAAGGTCCGCGGACGCTCGGGGGGCTGGTGACGGTCACCGACCCGACGGGAAGCGCGAAGTCCGCCGAGTTCACGCTGCCCGTGCCCGAACCCGCGAACACCCCGGCCTCGCGTTGAGGCCAATCAACACCCGGAACCATCCGGAAGGACACCGATCGACATGAAGAGCACGCTTCTCGCCTCCCTCGCCCTCGCCGTCGCCTTCACCGGCGTCGCGATCGCCCAGGACACCGCCAAGCCCGCCGACAAGAAGGAACACGCCGGCCATTCCCACGGCAAGGCCGAGGTCGGCCAGGCCGCCCCGAACTTCACCCTGAAGACCGTCGACGGCAAGGAGTGGAGCCTCTCCGACGCGAAGGGCAAGCTCGTCGTCCTCGAGTGGATCAACCCCGAGTGCCCGGTCTGCGTGCGGGTCATGTCCGACGGCACCGTCGCGAAGACCCTCTCGGGCGTGAAGGAGATCTACCCCGACGCGGTCTACGTCGCGGTCAACTCGAGCGCTGCCCGCCAGTCGAGCCTCGACGGCACCGGCGAGTACATGAAGGCCCACAAGATGGACCTGCCGGCCCTCCTCGACTCCGACGGCGCGGTCGGCAAGATGTACGGCGCGAAGACCACCCCGCACTGCTACGTCATCTCGCCCGCGGGCACCCTGGTCTACGCCGGCGCGATCGACGACGGCGCGAACGGCGGCGCGAAGATGAACTACGTGGTGAACGCCGCCAAGCAGCTCAAGGCGGGCGAGACCGTCTCGCCGGGCGAGACCAAGCCCTACGGCTGCAGCGTCAAGTACAAGAAGGGCTGATCGAAGGGTCGCCCGATCCCGCAACGACACGGAGGCCGTCCCGCGAGGGGCGGCCTCCGTCGTTTTCGCATGGGTCCGGCGTCTCAGCCGAGGCTGACCGGCATGATCACGTAGGTGAAGTCGTTCCCCACCTTGATCACGCCGGGCTTGTTCGGGCTCTTGAGCTCGATCATGACGCTCTCGCCGTCGATGACCTTGAGCACGTCGACGAGGAACTGCGGGTTGAAGCCGATCTCGATCGGCTCGCCCTCGTAACGTTCGACCTCGACGCGGACTTCCGACTCGCCGAGCTCGGGGGCCCGGCTCGCGACCACGAGTTCCTTCGCGCTGAAGGTCATCCGGACGCCCTTGCTCTCCTCGTTGGTGAGCACCGCGGCCCGGCGGACCGCCGAGGTGAGCTCGCCCGCGGCGAAGGTCACCCGCTTGTCCTGCTCCTTCGGGATGACGTCCTCGAAGGGCGGGAACGAGCCCTCGACGAGCCGCGTCGAGAGCGTCGCCGCCTCGGGGCCCTCGCCGACGCGGAACACCGCGAGGTTGTCCTGGCGGGCCATCGCCACGGTCTCGTCGGCGTCGACGAGCAGCCTCGCGAGGACGTTCAGCGCCTTGCTCGGCACGATGCACTGGCCGTCGCCCTCGGCCGCCCGCGAGCACTCGCCGCGGGCGAGGGCCAGCCGCCGCCCGTCGGTCGCGACCAGCCGCAGCTTCTTGCCCTTCCGATCGACGAGCACGCCGTTGATCGCGTAGCGGCTGTGGTCGACCGCGGTCGCGAAGAGCGTGCGGTGGATGAGCCGGCCGAGCGTCGCCGCGTTCGTCTCGAGGTCGATCTTGCCGGCCGGGAACGCCTGCACGCCGGGGAAGTCCTTCGGGTCGAAGCCGAAGATCTTGAACGTCGAGTCCTGGCCCTTGATCGTCGCGACGTTCTTCTGCACGTCGATCGAGAGCGTCGAGTCCTCGCTCGCCCGCACGATCTGGTTCAGCTTGTCCGCCGGGATGAGCGCCTCGCCCTCGGCCGAGATCGAGACGCTCGCGACCGGGACCGAGAGGCCGATCTCGCCGTCGGTCGCGGCGAGGCTGAGCACGCCGTCCTTGGCCGTGAAGCGGATGCAGGTGAGCACCGGGACGGAGGTGCGGGCGGCCACGACGCCGCCGGTCATGGCGAGGGCGTCGAGCAGGGTGGAACGGTCGCAGACGAACTTCATCGATGGTCCTCCGTCGCTCCCCGGCCGGGTTTGGGCGGCCGCGGGGAGCGGCGAAGGATACCCGTTGGGCGGGGGCCGCCGCGGGTCGGCTCGCCGGGCGAACGCGGGAAAAGCCGTCCGTCCGGCCCGCCGGGACGGGGCCCGCGGCGGGCCGGAACCTACCATCGCCGCATGCTCTACCGGATCGCGCGGGCCTTCAACGAGCTCTACGGGGTCACCGTCTTCGCCCTGTTCGTGGCGGCGTTCCTCGTGGCCTTCGCGTTCACGCTCATCTACCCGATCGTCCCGATCGTGCTGCTGTTCGTGTCGATCTTCGCGGTGGTCTTCTTCACCGGACTGAACCGCCTGCTGCGCGCGGTCGAGCGGAGGCTCGCCCGACGCGGGCTGTCCCGCGGCCGCTGCCCGGCGTGCGCGTCGCCGCTTTCCCCGATCGCCCTGCCGGCGTCGGGCGGCCTCGATTGCACGGGGTGCGCCCGCATCTTCCGCGAGAGCGGCGAACTCTGGCTCGGCGATCCCGACGCTCCGGTCGAGGCGACGCCGGCGGGCGTGCACGCGGTGTCGCTCCGCGAGCCGGGCGACGTGCCGCTCGACGACCGGATGTGACCCTCAGCGGCCGTCGTCGCCGCCGAGGTCGACCGAGTCCCAGTCGATGTTCGCCGCATCCTCGCGGGCCTTTCGCATCGCGTCGGCCGCCGCGTCGAGGTCACGCTCGCGGACCAGCACCCGCACGCGGCCGGGCGCGTCGGCGCGGAAACTCGCGGTGAATCCGCCCGCGATCGTCGCGGGGATGCCCGCCGCGAGCAGCGTGTCACGCACGAGGCCGGCTTCCCACTCGTCGGAAAGGCTGGCGAAAATCGCGGTCATCCCGCCCGCGTCATCCGCCGAGGGCATGCCGCGCCGCCTCCGCGAGCGCCGCCGCCGTGCCGGCGTCGCCGCATTCGATGGTGATGGGCCGCCCGGGGGTGACCGTCGCGACCAGCGTCTTTCCCGGCGCGACCAGGTGCAGCGTCGCGTTCACGTCGTCGCCGCCCTCGGCGAGCAGGACCCGCACGAGCTCGCGCAGCACGTGCAGGTGTCCCGGATCGCAGAGCAGGGGATCGCGGGTGTTCGACTCGACCGTCGCCTCCGAGTCGATCTCGGTCCACTGCGGATTCGAGGCGAGCCCGAACGCGACCGTCGCGAAGATCGCCCGCCACCGTGCCGCGGGCACGAGGTACAGCGGGAAGAGGTGGAACTTGTGGATCGCGGTCTCGAGCGTCGCGGCGAGCCGGTCGGCGGGAACCTCGACGGTGATCGCGCCGGCCGGCACGCCGTCGGGCCCGGACGCGGTCAGCGCCACCGTCCCGCCGCGGCGCGACGCCTCGAGCGAGAGGTGAACGAGCTCGCCCGATGCGGTCTCGACCACGCCCTTCCCGCGAAGGGCGTCCGTCATCTGCCGGGGTTCGACGAATTCCACGAGTGGGATCTCCGGCCGCAAGGTACCCGCGGGCCATGGGTCGTCCGGCCCCGTCGCTACCATCCCCGGCGGATTTCCCGATGAGAACCGTCCTCTTCGTCTGCACGGGCAACACCTGCCGCTCGCCGATGGCCGAGGGGCTGGCCCGCGCCCTGCAGGCGTCGGGCCAGCTCGGTCCCGGGGCGAAAGGCCTGTTTTTCGCCTCCGCAGGCCTTTCCGCCCTCGACGGCGAGCCGCCGTCGGACGAGACCGAGGCCGCGCTGGCCCGGCACGGGGCCGCGGTCGACGGTGCGGCGAAGCGGCTCACGCCCGAGATGGTGCGGAAGGCCGATCTCGTCCTCGGCATGACCCGCAGCCACGTCGCGTCGGTCCGTCGCCTCGTCGGCGAGGCGGAAAGCGGCAAAATCCGCCTGATCGACCCGGACAGCGACATCGCCGACCCCATCGGCCGCGGGCAGGCCGCCTACGACGCGGTCGCGGCCCGGCTTCGCGAGTTGATCCCGAAGCGGGTCGGCGAGATGCTTCCGCCATGAACATCGCGCTCGGATCAGACCACCGCGGAGTCCAGGTGGCCCAGGCCCTGGTGAATCACCTCGTCGCCGGAGGCCACTCGATCTCGGTGCTCGGCGAGTGCGCGGGCCAGAGTTGCGACTACCCGGACATCGCCTGGCAGGTCTGCTCGGCGATCCGCGACGGCCGGGCCGAGCGGGGCATCCTCATCTGCGGCACCGGCATCGGCATGAGCATCGCCGCGAACAAGATTCCCGGCATCCGCGCCGGCATGGCCCAGGACGAGCTCGCCGCCCAGCTGTCACGCAGCCACAACGACGCGAACGTGCTCTGCCTCTCGGCCGACCTCATCGGCCAGACGCTTGCCAAGCGGATGGTCGACATCTTCCTCTCGACGCCCTTCGAGGGCGGTCGCCACGCGAGGCGCCTCGGCAAGATCGCCCAGATCGAGCGCGGCGAGGCGCCGACCGGGCCCCACAACGGGAACGGGTGACACGCACCGCGGTGGTCGCGCCGGATCGGCTCGCCGCATCACGCACGCCATCCGGCGCACCGGCCCCGGAACGACGGGGCCATGCCCCGTCGCCATCGTGAGCTCAACCTGCGCCCGCGCATCGCGCCATCTCGCGCGATCCGCCCCGGCACGCCAGAACCTCGCTCACCCCGCGTACCCGCGGACCAGCTCGTACAGCAACCGCACGCCGTACCCCGTCGGACCCGGCACGGTGTACTGCTCGGTCGCGCCCTCGACGCTCGCGGTGCCGGCGATGTCGACGTGGGCCCACGGCGTCTTCGGGTCGACGAAGAACGAGAGGAACGCGCCGCCCTGGAGCGGATGCGCGAGCCGACCCGGATTCGAGTTGATGAGGTCGGCGTGCTGGCTCCGCATGTAGTCGCGGTGCTCGTCCCAGACCGGCAGGTGCCAGACGCGGTCGCCCGAGGCGCCGGCGGCCCGCTCGACGCGGCCGCGGAGATCGGCGTCGTTGCCCATGAGGCCCGCGCACCACGAGCCGAGCGCGACCACCACGCCGCCGGTGAGCGTCGCCATGTCGACGATGGCGGTCGGCTTGTAGGTCCGCGCTCCCCACGACAACGCGTCGGCCAGCACGAGGCGGCCTTCCGCGTCGGTGTTCGTGACCTCGACGGTGACGCCGTTCTCCATGGTGATGATGTCGTCGGGACGGAAGCTCTCGCCGTTCACCATGTTCTCGGCGGCGGGCAGCAGGGCGGTGACCCTCACGCCGATCGCGGCCTCGGCGATCGCCCGCATCGCGCCGAGCACGGCCATGCCGCCGCACTTGTCGTACTTCATGCCCTTCATGCCGTTGTTCACCGTGTTGTGATTCAACATAAAGATTATCGTAGATTTCTGATTCTACATCTGTATCTGAATCAGTAAGTAAATCTAATGTAATAGTTCCGCTAACTTCAATTGTTGCAGACCATTCAACTTCTCGTGTTAGTTCAATGCCAAGCGCTTCAGCAATTGCACGAAGAGTTTCTTGGTCATCTGAATCAGCATATGCTTCAGTTATAATATCTTTAACTGAATCAATCTTAGAATGCAATATGCCGTTAGACTTCTGTGTCTGACGTGCATTGTGCAAATCCCATTCAAGAGACGCTACCTTGG
>JBEIUL010000156.1:0-5984 GCA_040374395.1 Phycisphaeraceae bacterium | reverse complement strand
GCCGGCGTTCGTACCGGGACGCGTCGGCGGTCTTCTTCGTCTCCGAGCACAATCGTCGCACGGTCGAGCGGCAACTGGGGATGCGACTGTCCACCGCGGAAATCGTCCGCAACCCCTTCATGGTGAAGGCCGACGGCCCGCTGCCGTGGCCCGCCGCCTCCCCGACGCTGCGGCTCGCCTGCGTGGCCCGGATGTGGCCGCTCGAGAAGGCCCAGGACGTGCTGCTGGCGGTGCTCGCCCGAGAGAAGTGGCGATCGCGGCCGGTCGAGGTGAACTTCCACGGCGACGGCCCGATGGAGCGGGGATTGAAGGAGATGGCCGCGTGGCTCGGGCTCGGGAACGTGTGTTTCCCAGGATTTTCCGATCCGACCGAGATCTGGCGCAAGAACCACGCCCTCGTGCTGCCGGCGCGGGCCGAGGGGCTGCCGCTCGTGCAGGCCGAGGCGATGTGGTGCGGGCGTCCGGTGATCGTCGCCGATGCGGGTGGAACCGCCGAGATCATGCGGGATGGAGAGCATGGCTTCCTCGCCGCGTCGGCAACCGAGGACGCGTTCGACGATGCCCTCGAGCGGGCGTGGCGGCGGCGCGACGAGTGGCCGGCGATCGGCGCGGCGGCCGCGGCCCATGTCCGTACGCTGTTTCCGGCCGATCCCTGCGCGGCGTTCGCCGATCGGCTCGCCGCGATCGTCGAAGGGCGGTCGGGTTCCCCGGCCTGAAGGAAGCAGGCGAGTTTTCCGCTTTCGCAGTGGAAGCGCCGACGCGGCTGGGTCCGAACGCCGATCTCCCGTCGGTGCACCGCTCCGGGAACGTTCCGCATGGCGATCTCGAGCGCCACGCGACGTGGCGGACCGAGGTCCGTCAAGCCCTCGATGCGGCGATCGATGCATCGGTGCTGCCGAAGCCGTTGCAGGACGCAATCCGGTACGGCTCGACGGAGCCGCAGGCCAGCCGGTGGCGGGCGTTGCTCGCGCTGGAGGTGGGGCGGGCTCTCGGGACCGACCCGCAGGCCGCGTTGCGGGCGGCGGTCGCCGCGGAAGCGCTGCACGGCGCGACGCTCTCGATCGACGACCTGCCGAGCATGGACGATGCCGCCGAGCGCCGGGGCCTGCCCGCGATGCATCGCCGCTTCAACGAGGCGATGGCGATCCAGGCCTCGCTCTGGCTGCTCGGCATCTCCCGCACGATGATGGCCTCGGCCGCCGCGACCGCGGGCGTGCCGTCGCCGGTCGCCGCCGGGCTTGCGTCGCTTCAGCAGCGGACCGAGGACGAGCTGCAGATCGGCCAGTTCATGGATATGCTCGGCAGCCTCGGCAAGGTGCAGGTCGACGGCGAGCATGTCGCCCGCCTCAAGTGCGGGCGGCTGTTCGCCCTTGCGGCGCAGGCTTCGGCGTGGCTCGCCCCGGCGGGCTCGCCCGCGGTGATCGCCGCCCTCGACCGTTTCGGCGAGGAGATCGGACTGGCCTACCAGATCAAGGACGACCTCGAAGATCTCGCCGAGGACGCCGCGGCGTCGACCTGGGCCGCCGGCGACGAGCGGGGGCGGCCGACGGCGTGTGCGGCGCAGGATTCGGCCGGGGCCCATCGCGCGATTGACGCGTGCCTTGAGCGGGCGGTGATGGCGCTCGGGCCGGTCGCGGCGGCGGGCGTGGATGTGGGGCCGCTCGTGCGGATGGCGGGGCTGATTTGCGGGCGGGGATGAGAGGCGTATGAGTGGGTGCGACGTTCGTCGCGCCCCACGTGACTCGCGACGCGTTCATCGCGGGCCCGATCCGCGTACGGCTTTGGCGTTCGTCCAGGGCGGTCGTGGACCGCCCTCCCCAGTGACAGGCACGACGCTTATCGCGCGAGGCGGTACTGGGACCGCCCTCCCCAGTGACAGGCACGACGCTCATCGCGTGAGGCGGTACCTGGCTTCACTTTGGGGTCGTCGGTCCGCGACCGACGTGGAACGAGGTGGGCGTTCATCGTGGGCCCAGCCCGCGGACGACTCCCGCGTTCCTCCCACCCAACGTCCGCGGCGGCCATCCACCTATAACCCGCGCTCCGCTCACCACTCGAGCATCAGCTCGTGCATCCCGCGCACCATCGTGCTCTGGATCCACGACGGCGTCGCCGGAGAGCCTGCCTGAGGGCCGCGAAGCCAGCGGAGCCACCTTGGGACCGCTGCGGCCTCCGCCGCCAGCCGCAGCCCCGGCCAGCCGCGTGAGCGGCGGGCACGTGACGAGCGGTTCCTCCGGGCCGAGCGACCTCCGCGCTTGCCTCCCGCACGACCTGCCATCGACGGGTCGGAACGGTGCGCTGACCGGCAAGCGCGGGTTCCGTCCGTCGGCCGGAACCACGATCGTCGGGCTTCCGGACGGATCCTGCCGGTAGGATTTCATCTTCGGGCGTCGCCCGACCGGACGCGGGCCTTGGGGGCCGCACGCTTCGCCGGGCATCCGATGAACGTCGAACATCCGTCTCCGGCACCTGAGGTGTTCGAGGCCATTTCCGGAGTCCCCGCGTCGACGATGGAGGAGAGCCCATGACCGGTTCGTCCCGACCGGGACCTTCGCTCGAGGAGATCGCGCCCGACTATCTCGGCGAGCGGTTCTTCAACGATCCGTATCCGACCTACGCGCGGATCCGGGAGATCGGACGCCCCGTCTGGTCGGAGCGCGAGGGGTGTTGGTTCGTCGCCCGCTACCAGCAGATCGATGCCGTCCTCCGTTCGTCGCAGGTCTCCCTCCGCCACGCCCGCGAGCGTTCGCCGATCCCCAAGGCGGTGCTCTTCCAGGATCCGCCCGACCATACCCGCCAGCGGAGCGTGCTCGCCGCCTGGTTCACGCCCGCACGGATCCGCGGCTTCGAGGACCGCACTCGCGTGCTGGTCGAGCGGCTCGTCGACCGGGCTCTTGAGAGGCGCCGGATGGACTTCGTCGCGGACTTCGCCATCGAGCTTCCGGTCGCGGTGATCTCCGAGATCCTCGGCGTTCCGGAGGGCTTCCATACCGAGCTGGCCCGCCTCTCGACCGAGCTCTTCCAGCCCGGCACCGCTCGCGGGAAACCGCGCGACGCGGCACGGCAGCGCGAGGCCTTCGCGGCGCTGGCCGCGATCATGGGCGGGATCGCCGCCGACCGGCGACGGCTGCGCGAGGGCGGGCTGCTTGCGGCGCTCGCCGAGGCGCGCGACGACGGGGGGCGGATCAATGAGGAGGAGTTCCTCCATACGGCGATCGTGCTCTACTCGGCCGGTCACGAGAGCACCGCGGTCCTCCTCGGCAACACGCTGCACTCGCTTCTCGCGCATCCCGGCGAGTTCGACCGGCTTCGGGCCGATCCCTCGCTCCTCCCGACCGCCATCGAGGAGGTGCTTCGGTTCGAGTGTCCGGTGCAGCGTCCGCTGGTGCGGCATGCGACCGCCACGCTCGAGCTCGAAGGCGTCACGATCGCGCCCGGCGAGGGCATCCAGATCCTTCCCGGTGCGGCGCAGCGCGATCCCGAGGCGTTCCCCGACCCCGACCGCTTCGACGTCGGGCGCACGCCGAACCGGCACCTCGCCTTCGGGGGCGGCATCCACTTCTGCCTCGGCGCGGTGCTGACCCGCATGGAGACGCGGGTCGGCTTCCAGACGCTGCTCGAGCGGATCCCGGGAATCCGGCGCGCGGGCGGGCCGCCGTCCCGCTTCCGGTTCCCATGGTCGAGGCCTCCGGCGCCGGAACCCGTGCGGTGGAAATCGCTTCAGCTCTTCCGTGCCCTCGAGGCCCTGCCGGTCGAGTGGTAGCTGCGGTGTGCGGCGCTCAGCGGCCGCGGGCGAACCGGCTCGCGACGCGCCGGATCGAGGCGAGGGGATCGGCCGCGACCCGTTCGGCCCACTGGCTCACGGTGCCCTCGCGGCGGAGGTGCGCCGGCGGCACGATCGCACCCGGGCTGCGCCGCGTCGGCGCCGCGATCAGCGTCCGGAAGAGCTCGACGTAGCGGGCGGCCATGTGCTCGGCGAGATACCCGCCGGTCTCGATGGTGCGGGCGGCGGCGGCCGAAAGGCGTGCGAGCGCGGCACGGTCGGCGTGCAGGCCGGCGAGCAGGTCCGCGAAGGCCTCGACGTCGCCGATCGGGGCGACGAGACCGTTCTCGCCGTGGCGGATCGCGTCGGGCACGCCGCTCCGGATCGCGCTCACCACCGGCACGACGCCCGCGGCCATCGCCTCGAGCATCCCGACCGACAGCCCCTCGAAGGAAGAGGGGAGGAGCAGCGCGTGGCAGGTGGCGAGGATGTCCTCCACCGCCTCGTTCGGCTGCCCGCCGAGGAACGCGATGCGGCACCGCCCGAGGAGCCCGCGGGCGGCCTTCTCGACCAGGTCGCGCTCGAGCCCGTCGCCGACGACGAGCAGCTGGAAGGGGACCCCGCGCCGCTCGAGCGCCTCGGCGATCGGCACGAGGTCGTGGCAGCGCTTCTGGTGGAGCATGAGCCGGCCGACGAAGGCGATGCGCAGGGTGCCCTCCGGAGCCGGCAGCACCCCGGTCGCGGGGCGTCGGGGCCGGCGGGCGATCCCGTAGGGAATCACGTGCAGGCGGTCGTCGACGCCGGGAACGAGCCGCCGCAGCTGTCCGGCGATCGCGGTGCTCACGCAGACGATCGCATCGGACGCGGGCGCGAGCCGTACGACGTGCTCGTAGTGCGCCGGATCGTCGCTGTGGCAGATGGTGACGACCCGGATGCGATCGGAGAGGCGCGGCGCGATGCACGAGTAGTCGTAGTCGTAGTTCGGCACGTAGATCGCGGGCCCGAGCGACTCGACGTGGTCGATCGCCTTCCGCCAGCGGAGCGGCCACGACATCCACGACGCGTCCTCCCGGGCGTCGACGGGAAGGTCGTCGGCGAGCGCGAGCCCCATGCGGTGGTCGAGCGTGCGATGGCCGTGGACGCGCCCGTCGATGCCCATCGCGCGCAGGTGCCGCAGCAAGTGCACCGAGAAGGTGTCGACGCCGCTGATCTGCCCCGTCGCCGAGACGATCACCCGCCAGTCCTCGAGCGGCGGCAGGTCGACGGGCGAGGCATCGCCCGACGCGGGCGACCGCGCCTCGAGCGGGGGCGGCGCGTCGGGCCAGCGCGGGACGCCGTTCGCGTAGCGGGCGTCCTCGTGGAGCCAGTGCTCGTCGCGGCCGGGCGGCGGGACCATGAGATCGATGCCCCCGATCCGCGCCGGCGGCGGATGGAGGAGCCCTTCCGGCCGCGCCCACGCGCCGGAGTCGACCTCGGCGTCGAGCGACGCGAAATGCGTCTCGTAGGCGTCGAGCATGTCCTCGAGGCGGTGCCCGCCCTCGGCGATCGAGTCGAAGGCCGCGCGGCCGAGCCGCGCCCGCAGCTCCGGATCCGCGGCGAGCCGCGCGAGCCGATCGGCGAAGCCCTCGACGTCCCCGACGGGAACCGTCAGCGCGTTGACGCCGTCGCGGAGGAGCAGCGACTGCGTCGCGAGCCGGGTGACCACCGGCACGCAGGCGCGGCTCATCGCCTCGAGGAGCGAGATCGAGAGCCCCTCGAAGGAGGAGGTCATGACGAACGCGTGTCGATCGGCCATGGCGTCCGGGACCTCGCTCGCGGGGATCCGGCCGGCGAAGCGCACGCGCCGCCCGAGCCCGGCCGCGTCGCGCCGGGCCACGAGCTCGTCGCGACACTCGCCGTCGCCCCAGATCATGAGCTCGAAGTCGACGCCGCGGGCCTCGAGCAGCGCGGCGATCCGGAGGAGGTCGTCGAGCCGCTTCTGCGTCCGCCGCAGCTCGCCCGACCAGCCGAGGCGAAGCGGACCTCCGCTCGGCTTCGCGGGCGGATGCGGGAGGATCGGCACGACGTTGCGGATCGTCCGGGCGCGGTGCGCGAGATGCGGGAAACGGTGGGCGAACGCGAACTGCAGCGGATCGGCGACCGCGACCACGGCATTCAGCCACCGGCCGAGTCGTCCGGCCTGCTCGAAGTCGAGCTCGTGGTCCGCCTGCAGCAGCGACGT
>JBEIUL010000464.1:0-2271 GCA_040374395.1 Phycisphaeraceae bacterium | reverse complement strand
CGGACTGCCGCTGAGGTTCCGGGTCGAGGGCCCGCGTTGGATCGAGCTGGTTGATCTGGCACGCGAGCGACTCGGGGCGGACGACGGCGGCGAGCTCGGCGAACGGTTCGATCGCATCCGCACGCGCATGGGCGAGGCGATGCCCTGATCGCCTCGCAGGCCGCTACGCTGCGGCCATGCCCGTCCTTCGCCGTACCCTCGTCGACCTCCACGCCCGTTCGATCGGGCCGGCCGAGGTGGTCGTCGAGGGCGAACGCATCGCTTCGGTCCGGCCGCTGCCGGGGGGAACGCCGGTCGATGCCGGCTTCCTGATGCCGGGCTTCGTCGACGCCCACGTGCACGTCGAGAGCAGCATGCTGCCGCCGACCGAGTTCGCCCGTGTGGCGAGCCGGCACGGCACGGTGGCGACGGTGAGCGACCCGCACGAGATCGCGAACGTGCTCGGCGAGGAAGGTCTCGCGTTCATGCTCGAGGAGGCGGCGCGGGCGTGCATCCCGATCCTTTTCGGCGTGCCGAGCTGCGTGCCGGCGACGCCGTTCGAGACCGCAGGGGCGACGCTCGACGCGAAGGCGGTCGCGAGGCTCCTCGCCGACCCGAGGTTCGGCTATCTCGCCGAGATGATGAACTGGCCGGGCGTGCTTTCCGGCGATTCCGAGGTCCTGGCGAAGATCGCGGCGGCGAAGGCCTTGGGGAAGCCGGTGGACGGGCACGCTCCCGGGTTGCGGGGCGAGCAGGCCGCGCGATACGTCGCCGCCGGGATCTCGACCGATCACGAGTGCTTCGAGCTCGACGAGGCCCGCGAGAAGGCCCGGCTGGGAATGAGGATCCTCATCCGCGAGGGCAGCGCGGCCCGGAATCTCGACGCGCTCTGGCGGAAGGTCGCCGAGTTCCCGCACCTCGCGATGTTCGCGACCGACGACGCCCATCCCGACGACCTGCTCGTCGGGCACATCGACCGCTCGGTCGCGCGATGCGTCGCGAACGGGCTCGACCTCTTCGACGTCCTGCGGGCCGCGTGCGTGAACCCCGTCGAGCACTATCGGCTGCCGACGGGGCTGCTGCGGCCGGGCGACCGGGCGGATTTCATCGTGGTCGACGACCTGCGGGATTTCCGCGTGCGCGAGACCTGGATCGCCGGCACGCCGGTCGCCCGCGACGGGAAGAGCCTCGCGGCACGCACGACGCCGAAGGCGCCGAACGCGTTCCGGACGGCGACGTTCACCGCGGGCGATTTCGCGTTCCGCACGGCGCGGCCGGGGCCGGTGACGGTCCGCACGATCGAGGTGGTCGACGGCCAGCTCGTCACGGGCGAGGGGCGGGCGGAGCTTTTTCCACGCGACGGGATCCTCGAGCCCGATGCGGCGGGCGACACGCTGCTGCTCACCGTCGTCAACCGCTACGCCGCGGCCCCGCCGGCCCTCGCGTTCGTGCGGAATGTCGGGCTGAAGCGGGGGGCCCTCGCGAGCAGCGTCGCCCACGATTCCCACCACGTCGTCGCGGTCGGGTCTGATCGCGCCTCGCTGGCCGCGGCGGTGAACGCGGTGTTTGCATCGCGCGGCGGTCTCGCCGTCGCCGACGGCGACGCGGTCGAGCTCCTGCCGCTGCCGATCGCCGGCCTCATGAGCGACCGGCCCGCCGAGGAGGTCGCCGAGGCGTACGGCAGGCTGACGGCGCGGGCGAAAGCCCTCGGCTCGCCGCTGCGGGCTCCGTTCATGACGCTGTCGTTCCTCGCGCTTCTCGTGATTCCCGCGCTGAAGCTCGGCGATCGCGGGCTCTTCGACGCGAGGGAGTTCCGCTTCGTGCCGGTCGAGGTGGGGTGAGAAAGAGCGCCTCGGTTCGGGGACGGCTTCGGCGTTCATCCAGGGCGGTCGCGGACCGCCCACCCCAGTGACAGGCAGGACGGCCATCGCGCGACGCGGCACTGGGGGCGTCGGTCAGCGACCGACGCGGAACGAGGAAGGCGATCATCACGCGACCAGCCCGCGTACGGCTTCGGCGTTCATCCAGGGGCGGTCGCGGACCGCCCACCCCAGTGACAGGCAGGACGCTCATCGCGCGAGACGCTACTGGGGGGCGTCGGTCCGCGACCGACGCGGAACGAGGAAGGCGTCGACCATCCGCGCCAACCTTCGACGACCCACCACCCGGAACGACGAGGCCATGCCTCGTCGCGGAAGCACACGGCGGCCGGACGGCACGCAGGCGGACGGCGGGTGCATGCGGTGGCCCGTCGCGCGGCCCGGCCCGGCGTGAAGGCGACGACGAGGCATG
>JBEIUL010000206.1:0-4971 GCA_040374395.1 Phycisphaeraceae bacterium | reverse complement strand
CGGCGGATCGGACGACCGGGAACCGGGCGGCGGTCAGGGCTCGCCGGCCTGCTCGGAGAGGTACCGGATGGCCTCGTCCCGGGAACGGATCCGCCCTTCGAGCTGGGCGTCGAAGACCGCCTCGAGGAGGGTCCGGAAGCGAGGCCCGGGTCGATGACCGAGCCGGACGAGGTCGTCGCCGGAGACGAGGGGCGGAGGGAACATCTGCCCCGGGGGAACCGTGCCGACCCACGCGTCGATCTCGGCCGCGAGCCCGGGCCGGTCATGCTCGAGGAGGCCGATCGCCACCCCGCTGCCCTCGGCGGCGAGGAACCGTTTCCGCCCGGCGACCGACCGGTCGGCCCACGGCCGCTCGAGAAGCTCGCGGCGGCGACGGAAGATCGCCTCGAGCCACTCGGTCTCGTCGTTGCTGAGGACCAGCGCCTCCCGTACCCTCGCGGCCGTCGCGGGCGGCGCATCGGCGTCGCGGTCGAGCAGCCAGGCGGCCAGGGCGGGGATCGCGGCCGCATCGGGCGGCAGCCGGTCGAGCCGGTGGCCCGAGCGGGTCGTCGGCGGCAACGACAGCGCCGGCGCGTCGAGGCCGAGCGACTCGAGCTCGTCGACGGCCCGGACCCGCGTCGGGTGCGCGAGCATCTTCCGCAGCTCGATCCCCACCCGCTCGCGGGCGATCGCCGCGAGCCGGGCCGCGTCGCGGAGCATCGCGGCGCGGGTCCGCCCCTCGATCGCGAGACCGAACCGCGCGGCGAACCGCACGCCGCGGAGGAGTCGCAGGTGGTCCTCGGCGAAGCGGGCGTCGGGATCGCCGATGGCCCGGAGCAGCCGGGCCTCGACGTCAGCCCGGCCGCCGACGAAGTCGATGATCGCGCCCGTGGCGGGATCCTCGAACAGGCCGTTCACGGTGAAGTCGCGGCGGCGGGCGTCGTTCTCGGCGTCGGTGAAGGTGACCGACGAGGGCCGCCGGCCGTCCTCGTAGGCGCCCTCCGCGCGGAACGTCGCCACGTCGAAGACGTGCTCGCCCCGGCGGACGAGGACCACGCCGAAACTCTCGCCGACGCCGCGGGATCCGGGGAAGATCCGCTGGATCTGCTCGGGCGTCGCGTCGGTCGCGATGTCGAACTCCTCGGGCTCGAGGCCGAAAAGACGGTCGCGCACGCAGCCGCCGGCGAGGTAGGCCACGTGCCCGGCCTCCCGCAGGCGAGCGGCTACCGCCGCGGCCGCCTCGCGTGCCGATTCCGCGGCCCGGCTCATGCCGGCGTTCCCGTCGGGGCGACCGGAGCCCGCTCGCGAGGCCAGCGGCCGCGGGTCCGCCGGCGGAGCTCGGCACTCGCCTCGTCGAGCAGCCGCGACACCTCGCGACGGATCCGATCGAGGGCGTCGTCCGGAGCCATTCCGGCGAGTTCCGACGCGAGGATCGGCGGTCCGACCTTCACCTGCACCCGACCCGAAGGCCAGGGCAGCCGCTGACCCTTGGGCCACCCGTCGATCGAACCCGCGATCGCCATCGGCACCACGTCGGCACCCGACTTCCGCTGCAGCAGCATGAACCCGCGGCGGAACGGCTTCAGCCGACCGTCCTCGCTGCGGGTGCCCTCGGGGTAGATGAGCACGCAACGGCCCGCCGCGAGCTCGCCGAGCGCCGCCCGCAGCGATTCGGCCTCGCCGCGCTTCTCGTCGATCGCGATCGCGCCCCAGCTGCGGAGGATCCAACCCGCGACCGGGAAGCGGAACAGGCTGCGGCGGGCGATCGCGGTGAACTGGCGATCCTGGACGGCGCAGCCGTTGGCGACCGGATCGAGGAACGACTGGTGGTTCGACACGAAGATCGCGGGGCCGGTGCGCGGTACATGCCCCTTTCCCTCGACCCGCAGCCGGTACACGACCCGCACGATCACCTCGAAGAGGGTCTCGCACAGGTCGAACCAGGCGACCGCGATCGCCCCGCGGCCCGGCACGCGGCGGGCGGCCCCGAGGAACCTCATGTCGCTCCCCCGACGGCGAGTTGCCGGGGCGCGGCCGAGCGGGCGAGGCGGACGAGCTCGGCGACCGTCTCGGCGAGCGACAGCGGACCCGTGTCGAGCCGGATCGCGTCGGGCGGGCATCTCAGCGGTGCGACCTCGCGTCCCATGTCCATCTCGTCGCGGCGGAGGATCGCGAGGAGGATCTCCTCGAGGTCGGCCTGCTGGCCGGCGCGGCGGAGCTGGGCGGCGCGACGGTCGGCGCGGATCCGGGGCGTCGCGTCGAGGTAGAACTTCACGGCCGCGTTCGCGAAGACGACCGAGCCCTGGTCGCGGCCCTCGGTCACCAGCCGCGGATGCTCGACCGCGACCGCCCGCTGGGCGGCGACCATCGACGCGCGGACCTGAGGGTGGGCGGCCACGATGCTGACCGCGGCCGAGACCTCGGCGGAACGTATCGCCGAGCCCAGCGCGAACCCGAACGCGGTGATCTCGGGGGGATCGACCGCGAAATCGAAGCGGATGTTCGCCGATCGGGCGAGTCGCGCCAGGCCCTCGGCGTCGCGGAGGTCGATGCCGGCCCGGAGGGCGATGAGGGTCACCGCCCGATACATCGCGCCGGTGTCGAGGAACTCGAGCCCCAGGGCACGGGCGAGGGCGTGGGCGACCGAACTCTTGCCCGTCCCGGCAGGTCCGTCGATGGTGACGATCACGGGAGGTCGCCCCTCGCAAGCGGACGGAGGTTGGGGTTCGGGCGTCGGCATGTTCCGCACGCGGGTCGGGCGGTCCGGACCGTGCGGCGTCCGCCCGCCGTCACGCTTCCTCGGTCCCGATCGAGATTTCCAAGATAGTGCGGGCCCGCTCGATCGCCACGACCGGATCGCCCTTGCCGGCGTGCTCGATCGCGAGCGTGTTCACGTACCCGACGGCGCGGACCGCCGACACCATCGCCGCGAGATCGTAGGGACGGTGTTCGCCCTTCGCGTCGAAGTCGAAGACCGTCGCGTCGATCGACTCGGCGTACGGGGCAAGTTTCCTCAGCGTCTTCTCGGCATCGCCGCTCTCGTGGGCGTGGCCGAAACTCGGCAGCGAGCCGATCCGGAAGCCGCCGACCTTCTTGATGAGCGCCGAGAGCCGGTCCGGATCGCCGGTCCAGCCCTGGTGCGGGGCGACGAGGACGTTCAGGTCGTGCCGGTCAACCTCGCCCATCGAGGTCTTGATGCCCGCCGCGGTCCGCTCGACGGCGTCCTCGCCCTCGCCGGGGGCGCACCGGATCGCGACATCGCGGCATCCGAGCCGGTTCGCGGCGGCGGCCAGCCGGGCGAGCCGCTCGCCCGCCCCCGCGACCTTGGACGGGTCGCGGTCGGCGAACGCCAGCGGCTGCTCGTCGACCAGCACGACGCACGGACAACCCGCCTTGTCGGAGGCATCGCGCAGCTTCTCGAAGCCGCTCGCCGTCAGGCCCGTCAACATCGACGCGGGCACGTTGAGCCCGCGGAGGCCCAGCTGGTGACGGGCGAAGGCCGGAACCGCGTTCAGGTTCGGGCAACGGGAATCCCCGGCGGCCAGGAGGCCCCGGAGACTTGCGACCGACAGCGTCAGGACGATCTGGGGTTGCACGGGTTGGCGGGCGGGGCGACTGCGACTCGAATGGACGGGACGGGACGGGACCGCGAGTCTAACCGTGCGCCCCTCCCCTGCAATCGCAAGGTTCCGCCGGATCGGGGGGAACGGCGCGAGGGAACGCCGCCGGCCGGGGGCCGTCGGCATTCCCGGAGGGGAGAAAGCGAGAGGTGAGGTCGAGCGTCCAAACGCGGTCGGGCCGTTCGTTCGCCTTCGACGGGCGGGATGGTAGCGGCGTTCGCCCGGCCGGCAAGACTTCCCCGGCTGGACGTCGGCCCCTCCGGCCGCGATCGCGCATCCCCTGCCGAACCGCCCCGCCTGCGATCGCCGCGGGATCCGGTCGAAGGGACCGAATATGATCCCGACCCCCCCGAAGCCGAGCGACCAGCCTCGGTCCGCACCCCCGGAACTCCCCCATGTCGAGCCCCGCCGATTGCCGTTACTCCGAGACCCACGAGTGGTTCCGCCAGAGCGGGAACACCGTCACCATGGGCATCACCCAGCACGCCGCCGACGCCCTCACCGACGTCACCTACGTCCAGGCGAAGGGCGTGGGCACCGCGGTCGCCGCGGGCGGCTCGGTCGGCGAGGTCGAGAGCGTGAAGACCACGAGCGAGGTCTACGCCCCGTTCGCCGCGACGATCGCCGCGGTGAACGACGAGGTCGTCAAGGACCCGTCGCTCATCAACAGCGACCCGTACGGCAAGGGCTGGATCTGCAAGCTCACCGTCTCGGGCGAGGTCCTCGGCGGCCTGATGGACGCGAAGACCTACGACGCGAAGAACGGGCATTGAGCGATCGCCCCGCGAGCGACGGCGGCATCGCGATCCGCGGCGTCCGCAAGTCCTACCGCACGGGGGGAACGGACGGTCGAGGCCCTGCGTGGCGTCGATCTCGACGTGGTCGCCCCGGGCGTGGTGGGCATCATGGGCGCCTCGGGCAGCGGGAAGAGCACGCTGCTTCATCTGGTGGCCGGCCTCGACCGCCCGGACGCGGGCGAGATCACCGTCGACGGCCTGCGGATCGACGCGTTGCCCGAGCGGGAACTCACGCTCTACCGCCGGCGGCGGATCGGCGTGGTCTTCCAGCAGTTCAACCTTCTGCCGACGCTGACCGCCCTCGAGAACGCGATCCTGCCCGGGACGCTCGACCGGCTCGACCGCGACGAGTGCGTCGCGCGGGGCCGCACGCTGCTCGGGGAACTCGGACTCTCCGAGCGGATCGACCATCGGCCCGAGGCGCTCTCGGGCGGCGAGCAGCAGCGGGTCGCGATCGCCCGCTCGCTCTTCTTCGACCCGCCGATCCTGCTCGCCGACGAGCCGACGGGGAATCTCGACTCGCGGACGAGCGAACGCCTGTGGGACCTGCTCGGGTCGATCGCGGCGTCGCGGCG
>JBEIUL010000349.1:0-3257 GCA_040374395.1 Phycisphaeraceae bacterium | reverse complement strand
GCGGTCCACGTGACGTTCACGCCGCTCGGCAGGGTGCCGTCGGTCGCGAGGACCGCGGTCGGCGGTCCGACGTTGCGCCAGCCGGAGTCGGTTCCGCTGCGGGCGGAGTCGCCGGCGGCGGTGCGGGCGGCGACCGCGTAGAGGTAGGTGGTGCCGGCGACGGCGGTCGTGTCGGAGAAGGGCGACGCGGTCGGGGTGGCGATCGAGGCCAGATTCTCGGCGGTGGTACCGCGGAAGATGCGGTAGCCCGTCGCGCCGGCAACGGTCGGCCAGGTCACGCTCACGCCGGTGGTCAGGGTCCCGTCGGAGGCGACGATGCTTCCGGGTGCGGGCACGTTCCGCCAACCGGTGTTGCTCGGGCTCGAGACCGAGTTGCCGAGGGCGCACCGCGCCTGCACCGCGTAGTTGTAGAGCGTTCCCGCGACGAGGTTGTTGCTCGTCGCGTTGTGGACGTCGTTGTAGGAGGTCTGCTCGGGATTCGAGATCTCGGCGACCACCTGGGTGGGCGCGCCGGTGCCCGCCACCCGAAGGATCCGGTAGCCCGTAGCCCCGGTCACGACCGGCCACTCGACGACGATCGTGGTCGTCGAGAGCCCATCGCTCGCCGCGGATGCGGTCGGCGCGGCGACGTTCCGCCAGCCCGTGGCCGAACTCGAGACGGCCGAGTCGCCGGCCTGCCCGACCGCCGAGACGCGATACGACCGGGTGATGCCGATCGGCGCCGACGCGTCGAGGAAGCTGGTCGTGGTGGAGGCCCCGACGACGATCTCGCCTTCGGGTCCGGTGCGATGGATCCGGTATCCGGCCGCGCCGGCGACCGCGGTCCAGGTGAGGTTCACGCCGTCGGACCGGGTGCCGCTGGTCGCGACGAGGCCGGTCGGGACGGGGATGCCGCGCCATCCCGTGTCTTGCGGGTTCGCCGTCGATTCCGAGCCGGACGAGTAGCGGGTACGGACCTCGTATCCGTACAGGATGCCGGCGGCCGCGGTGGTGTCGGTGAAGGTCGTCGCGGTTCCGGCGACGGTGCCGACGAGCGTCGCGG
This sequence comes from Phycisphaeraceae bacterium, assembly GCA_040374395.1. Classification (GTDB taxonomy): domain Bacteria; phylum Planctomycetota; class Phycisphaerae; order Phycisphaerales; family SM1A02; genus JBEIUL01. Next base: position 2,215 of record JBEIUL010000349.1, on the reverse strand, counting down.
CGGGAGGCGGATACGTTCCGTAGTTCGATCGGTAGATGCGGTAGTTGGCGATGCCGGACTGCGAGGAGTCCGGCACCCAGTCGACGCGGACTCCGGTGAGCAGCGTCCCGTCGGTCGCGGAGACGCTGATCGGCGCGCCCGCAACGAAGACCTGTCCCGTGTCGACGTCGGAGAACGGCCCGTCCCCGAGCGGGCAGGTACCGCGAGCACGGTACGAGTAAACCTGGCCCGCCGTCGCGGTCTCGTCCGCGAAGAACGAATCGGGGGTCGTCGCGATCTGGGTCGTCGGCGTCGTGATTCCGGCGGCGCGATAGACCTTGTACGTCACGTCCGGCGAAAACGCGCCCTGCCAAGAGACCGTGACCGGCCCCGACTGGAAACCGTCGCTCGCGTAGAGGAACAGGGGCTTCGGGATCCACCAGCCGGTGTCCGCGTTGCTCAATGCCGTGGGCTGGCCCCCGACGAGGGCCCGCACCTTGAATCGCTCGGCACGGCCCGCCACGGCCGGGGGAGAGCCGGCGAGGAACTGGTTCGTCTCGGCGAAGCCCACGGAGAGGTAGGAACCCGCCTCGAACTCCTTGAAGATCTCGTATTGGCTCGCGCCGGCCAGGGCGTTCCACGTCAGCAGGATCCCGTCCTCGCGGGTCCCGTCGGTGGCCACGAGGCCGGTCGGTCCCGGCGTGCCGCGGTAGCCGGAATCCGAAACGCTCGGACCGGACACGGCGGTGTCCTTCACCACCTGGACCGAGTAGTCGTAGAAGACCCCCCCGACCGCGGTCGTGTCGAGGAAGGGCGAGGTGGTCGGCGAGCCGACGAGGACCGGCTCGCTTCCGGTCTCGGAGCGGAGCACCCGATACGAGCTCGCCCCGGGCAGGACGTCCCACCGCACCTCGACGCCGGTCGCGAAGTCGCCGTCGGAGGCCGTGACGACCTGCGGCGGCCCGAACGCCCAGCCCTCGTTCTCGGCGACGAGTCCGGTGTTCGTGAACAGGACATAGTTCCAGACGATGCCGCGGGAGGACGGATCGGGCAACTCGTCGAAGTACGAGGTATCCGTCGCAAGCACGGTCGTGACGTACTCGGGGAACCCTGACCCGGGATACTCGCGATAGATGTCGATCGTGTCGGCGTTCTGCGGGGCGTCCCAGGTGAGCTGGATGCCGGTCGCGCTCGTCCCGTCGCTCGCCTGGAGGTTTCCGACCGCGGTCTCGATCGTGCCCGCGTCGACGGTGAAGTCGTCCCACCACGTGTTCGCGCCGGAGAGGACGTTGCCCGACGACGCGACCACGCCCAGGGAAAGCTGCAGCGGGAATTGGACGAACCCCGTCACCCCCGAGATCACGTAGGCATTCGGGTCGTTGGGGTCGTCGATGTAGGCGGAGGTGCCGACCGTGATCTGGTCGAACTCCGGCAGGTACTGGAGGTAGAGAGTGCCTTGCAGCGGGATCGGGGGCGCGACCTGGTCGTCCACATTCCAGAAGAAGGACGTCTGCGCGGCGAGTTCCGCGTACGACTGTTCCTGACCGACGACATCGCCTTGGGAGGCGCCGAACTCGTCGATCGAGAAGGTGAGGAATTCGCGGGTGGTGCTCGCCGGCAGGTTGAGCGGGTTCGGCGCGGACAGCCCATGGGTCCCGAGCGCCAGTCCCGTGCCCGGACGGAAGCCGGTCACGGGGCTCGGCTCGGTCGCGGTGGCGAAGAACTGAAGGAACATCCCGGCGAAAGCTCCGTCCGGCCGGCTTCGCACGTCATTGGTCGCCGACTGCTGCCGGAACGCGACCCGGACGCGGAACGCCGTGTCGGTCCGCAGCTGCCAGCCGTCCGCCGCATAGCAACTCACCGCGATGGGTTCGATCGAGTTCGCGACGTTGTTGAGCACGCCCTCGAGGCGGCCGTTCCGCTCGATCACCGAGAGTTGCGGCGCGGAGGCGACCGTCTCCCGAAACCACTGGCTTCCGGTGGTGCCGTCGTTGAAGTTGTCGTCGGGGAACTGGGCCGACGCGATGGCGGTCGGCAGGAGGGCGGCGAGAGCGATGGTCCGGTGGAGGGTCCGTGGCAGGCGGCGCATGCCGCGATGCTAAACACCTCCCGCCGAAAGCGAAAGGGTCGCGTGATTGAAACGCGCGCTTGAGATGGGGCCCGAATCCCGCGGCAAAGATTCGCGAGATCGACGCGTGCGGTAGCTTCCCCTCGGGGCCGCCTCAGGACGCCGCCG
>JBEIUL010000177.1:0-5562 GCA_040374395.1 Phycisphaeraceae bacterium | reverse complement strand
GGGTTCAGCCACATAAAGTCGGGCAGACCGCTCATCTTCATCTTGCCACGCTGATGAAATTCTGTGCGCGTAAATCCTGGGCAGAGTCCGCCTTCGCGCCGTCGCTCGTGGCGAGCCTCACTATCGGCGTGCCCGCGTGGTTCCTCGTGCGCGGCGTCGATCCCACCGGTCTCGCGGGCGGAGGTCGCGTCGCCCTCGTCGCGGTCGCGTCCGTCCCGATCTACGCCCTGCTGCTTCGCGCCGTCGATCGCGAGACCTTCCACGAGCTTTCCGGCTCCATGCACAAGATCCTCGTCCGCCTCCGATTCCGATCCTGAACCATGCGCATCGTCCACGTCCTCGACACGCTCGATCCGGTTGACGGCGGCCCGCCGCAGGTCGCGATCCGCCAGGCATCGGCACTCGCCGGCCTCGGGCACGACGTCTCGATCCTCCATTGCCGCCCGACGCCCGACCGCGTCGAGGCGATCGGGAAGCTCATCCAGGGCACGCACGGTCACGAGCGGGTGAGGATCCTCGAGATCGATCGGGCCGACATCCGAAAGTTCGCGGGGAAGGCCCGCGGGGACAGCCTCGATGTCCTGCGGGGCGCCGAGTGGCTGCAGCTCCACCAGATCTGGCACCCGATGCTGCGGGCGGTCGCCGACTGGGCCCGGCGGAACGGCGTTCCGTACTCGCTGCGGCCGGCCGGTTCGCTCTCGCGCTGGATGCTCGCCCAGAAGAGGTGGAAGAAGCGACTCGGGCTCGCGATCGGCTACCGGAAGATGATCGACGGCGCCGCGTTCCTCCAGGCCCTCAACAAGGACGAGGCCCACGAGATCTCCTTCTTCGGCCCGCGGGTTCCCGTCGAGATCATCTCGAACGGGATCTTCCCGTCAGAGGTCGCGGGCCTGCCGCCGCGCGGCGCTTTCGTCGCATCGCATCCAACGCTGGCCGGCCGGCGCCTGATCGTCTCGGTCGGACGACTCCACTACAGCAAGGGTTTCGACACGCTGCTCGATGCGTTCATCCGACTCGCGCCGCGACACCGCGATCTCGATCTCGTCCTGGTCGGGCCCGACGGCGGGGCCCGCGCCGATCTCGAATCCCGGGCGAGGGCCGCCGGGCTCGGCGATCGGCTGCATCTGCCCGGTGCGATCTACGGTCGCGAGAAGTTCGCCGCCCTCGTCGACGCCGACGTGTTCTGCCTGCCGAGCCACCACGAGGCGTTCAGCAACGCGATCATCGAGGCGATGGCTTGCTCGCTGCCGTGCGTGATCTCGAAGGGCGCGCACTTCCCCGAGGTCGCCGAGCGCAGGGCCGGACTCGTCGTCGACATCGACGCAAAGGCGGTCGCGGACGCGATCGAGTCGGTGCTGGCGGATCCGTCGCGACGTGTCGCCATGGGAACCCAGGCCCGCGAGCTGGCCCACTCATACCTCTGGCCCGAGGTCGGCCAGCGGCTCGCCGATACCTTCGCCCGCTACCGGGCCGCCCGCATCAGCGGCGGCGGCACGCCTCGATCGCACGGCTGAACCCGTCGACCATCGCGTCGAGGTTCCAGCCGCCGGTTGCCTGCAGCGTCGCCGCCGCACCAAAGGCGAGCCGATCGCGAAGGGCGGCATCGTCGGCCAGCGACACGATCGCCGACGCCATCGCCTGCGGATCGTCGCGGCCGACGAGCATCCCGTTGGTCCCTTCGACCAGCGCCTCGATTTCGGGCCCGTGACCCTGCCGATCGGCGTGCGTGATCACCGGCACCCCGTACGCGAAGGCGTGCAGCAGGCTGAGCCCGATCGGGCCCGGATACGCCATGCACAACGCCCCGCGCATCCAGGGCGCGATGCGGTCCTCGTCGTGCACCGCGCCCTCGAACCGGACGTGATCGGCGAGGCCGGATGCCCGGGCGAGGTCCTCGAGCCGGGGACGCGCGGGACCGTCGCCGAGGATCACGAGGCGAAGGTCTGGATGACGCTCGACGACCTCGCGAAAGGCCGTGATGAGCACCTCCACCCGCTTGTCGGGCTCGAGGCGCGAGATGAACACCACGACCCGGCCGGGCCGCGCACCCTTAGACGCAAGGTGCTCCGCGACGCGGGCATCGGTCCAGGCCGCGGACGCCCGTTCGATGGGCTGGCGGTCGAGCGAGTTCCGGGCGACGAAGACCCGTCGCGGATCGAAGCCGGATCCGACAAGATCGGCCGCGACACCCGGCGTGTACAGGATCACCGCGTCCGCCGCGCGGCCGCATCGCTCGCGGAGCCATCGCTTCCACGTCGACTCGCGCTTTCCTATGCCGTGGCCCCACAGCGCGACGCCGACACCGCGGTGATGCGCCCGCCGAATCGCGGGAAGCAGATGCACGTATCGCGCGTTCCAGTGCGTCACGACCACGTCGGCCCCGCCGTCGACGGCCTGCATGAGGGCGGGCTGCCAGACGATCGGCCCCCACGTGCGGCATGGGGCATGGACCCGGCGGTACGCCCCCGAGTCGGGCGCGTTCGCGAGACTCCCCTGCCCCTCGAGGTCCGCCCAGACCTCGAGCTCGATGCCCGGTCGCGCCGCAAGCATCCGGAAGAACGGCTCGCGATAGCGGGGGATCACCGGCTGGACGACGCGGACCCTCATCGCCGGTTCCCCATTGGCGAGAGCGCCTCGACGCATCGCGCCGCGATCGCGTCCCAGCCGAACCTCTCGACGACCGCGTGACGGCCGGCGCGGGAAAGTGCCTCGCGTCGGTCCGGTTCACGCAGCAGCTCCACGACCGCCCGCGCGAACGAATCGGGATTCGACTCGGTGACGACGACGCCCATCGAGGGCCCCGCCCCGGGAAGCAGGCAGCGATCGCCGATCACCGCCGGCGTGCCGACCGCGAGTCCCTCGAGCACCGCCATGCCGAAACCCTCGTACCGCGGAAGATGCACGAGCAGGCTGGCCTCGGCCAGGATCCGCCGCTTCTCCTCGCCGTACTTGGGACCGACGACCTGAACCCGCTCTCGCGTGCCCGCCTCGTCGATCGCGGCCTCGATCGATCCGCGCGAGCCCCAGTCGTTGCCGACGATGACCAGGTCGCAGTCGAGTCCGAGCTCGATGACTCGACGATGGGCCGCCACCAGCGCCTCGATTCCCTTTGTCCAGTCGAGTCGGCCGAGGAAGACGAGCGAGGGACGTTCCCGCCGCGAACGGATCGAAGGCTCGGGGCCGACGTCGACACCGTTCGGAAGCGTCTCGGCCGACGCGCCGAAGCGTGCGGCGACGGCATCCCGCTCCTCATCGTTGAGGACGAAGATGCGGCGAGCCCCCCGCAGCATCGCGGCGTGCGTCGACGCGAGGGCGATCCACTTCTTCCATCGGCCCCGCGCCATCGGGAACGGGTGAAGCGCCCCGTGCGTAGTCAGGCCATACGCAACACCCGCTTCGCGTGCCCACCGTGCCGACTGCGGCAGGATCGCGTTCCACACTCCATGCAGGTGCATCGCGTCGGGCCGGGCCGTCCCGGTCATGGCCGCCGCGAACGCCCGCGTGCCGAGCGGTCCGCACCTCGCAACCTCGATTCGTTCGCATGCCGCGAGTCCACGACCGCGGAGGAACTCCCCCACCGCCTCCGACTTCGCGTCATGGCTCGCGAATGCGACCTCGTGACCGGCCGCGAGCTGTCGCGCCGCCAATGCCACCGCGACCTGCGGCGGGCCGCCGCGGTCGGGGTGGAGTCCTTCGATGACGTGGAGGAGGCGCACGCGTGATCCGTACTCTACGGACTGCCCGCGATCGCCGCCCCCGCGGGCGCTCAGGCCATCACGATCCGGTCGCCGAGCTCGGCGTGGTGGGCCCGGAGGGCGTCACGGCTGTCGACGATGAGCTTCGAATGCTTGGCGACCTTCGCCCAGTCGAATGCCGCGTGATTCGTCGACACCACGACGCAGTCGTAGCTCGCGAGGGTCTCGGGCGTCACCGGCACGCTCTTCATCTGGAGATCGTGCTTGCGGCCGGCCCAGGTCTCGGGCACGTGCGGGTCGGAGTAGTCGACGCGGGCCCCCTTCGCCTTGAACAGCTCGATGAGCTCGAACGACGGGCTCTCGCGGACGTCGTCGATGTCGGGCTTGTAGGCGAGGCCGAGAACGAGGATCCGCGATCCCTTGAGGCTCTTCGCACGGTCGTTCAGGGCCTCGATGGTTCGCTCGACCACGTAGTGCGGCATCGCGGTGTTGATCTCGCCCGCGAGCTCGATGAAGCGGGTGTTCCGACCGACTTCCTTCGCCTTCCAGGTGAGGTAGAACGGATCGATCGGGATGCAGTGGCCGCCGAGACCCGGCCCCGGGTAGAACGGCATGAAGCCGAAGGGCTTGGTGCTCGCGGCGCGGATGACCTCCCAGACGTCGATTCCCATCGGGGTGAGCACGGTCTTGAGCTCGTTCACCATCGCGATGTTAATGCAGCGGAAGATGTTCTCGAGCAGCTTGGCGCTCTCGGCGACCTCCGCGGTCGACACCGGCACGACCTGGGTCACGCCCTTGCGGTACACGCTCGCGGCGAGTTCGGTGCTGCGATCGTCAAGACCGCCGACGAGCTTCGGGATGGTGCTCGTCGAGTGCGACTTGCGGCCCGGATCCTCGCGCTCAGGGCTGAACGCGCCGAACAGGTCGCGTCCGATGACCAGGCCCTCGCCGCGCTTGCCGGCGGCCTTCATGATCGCCGGCATCATGTCGTCGCGGGTGGTGCCCGGATAGGTCGTGCTCTCGAGGATCACCAGCTGGCCGGCGCGAAGCGTCTTGCCGATCGCCTCGGCGGTGTTGAGGATGTACGAGATGTCGGGTTCCTGATGCTTCCCGAGCGGAGTGGGAACGCAGACGATGATCACGTCGCACTCACCGAGCCGCGAGAAGTCGGTGGTCGCATCGAACCGCTTGCTGGTCGCGAGCGTGGTGATCATCTCGTCGCCGAGGTGCTTGAGGTAGTTCTCCTTCCGCTCGATGCAGTCGATCTTGCGGCGATCGATGTCGAAGCCCACGACGGGCAGGCCGCCCTGGTGCAGGGCATGCGCGAGCGGCAGACCGACGTAGCCGAGGCCGATCACGCCGATGACGGCGCGGTTGGTGTCGATGAGTTCCTGAAGGCGGTCGGCGGCACCATGGTGCTTCGGAGCTTGGGTCGCGGTCATGAGAGTGGTTCCCTGGAAGGAGCGGATCCGCTGGGGGATCGGCCCGTGGATACGTACGACGCGGAGGGACTATCGGCAGTCACATCCCCCGCCTTGTCCCAAAGTTGGGATCCGGGACGGATCCCGCGCGAGGAGCCCTTATGTCAGGCCACCCGACGGTCGGAATCGAAGTCGGGATCGCGGCGAGGCTCCACCCACTGCGTCAGGAGGGTTCCCTCCCGGCGAAGGGTCAGCAGGTCGGCAGCCCAAGTCGAAAGGGCGCGGCGATAAGACGCCTGGATCGATCGGACTCGCTGCTCGGCAAACGTGGCTTCAACAGATTGCACGGGTAGGACCTCCGCCCCACGGCTCATCCGTAAGGCGGAGTTCTCATCGGTCCAACCCAGACTTGGCAGAACACGAGGCTTTCAGAAGCCCATAATCGG
>JBEIUL010000251.1:0-4435 GCA_040374395.1 Phycisphaeraceae bacterium | reverse complement strand
GAGTGGACGGTGCTCGACGACGGCATGCGGAAGGACCTCGACTACCTCCGCACGCTGCAATCGGGCGAGATCGGCGTCGGAAGCCGCTCGCTCGACGACTCGCGGTGGATCGTCTCGTTCCGCGATGATGCGGGCCCCACCGTCTTCTATCTCTACGACCGCGCCGCGGGCCGGGCCACGCGGCTCTTCTCGAGCAAGGACGCCCTCGAGGGCCTTCCGCTCGTCACGATGCACGGCGTCGAGATCCCGACCCGCGACGGCCTCACGCTGCCGAGCTACGTCTCGCTGCCGAAGTGGTCCGATCCGGACGGCGACGGCCGGCCCGATGCCCCGATGCCGACCGTGCTCATGGTGCACGGCGGTCCGTGGGGCCGCGACTCGTGGGGCTTCGATCCGTACCACCAGTGGCTCGCCAACCGCGGCTACGCGGTGATCTCGCCGAACTTCCGCGGCTCGACCGGCTTCGGCAAGGCGTTCGTGAACGCCGGCGACGGCCAGTGGGCCGACGCGATGCACGACGATCTCGTCGACACCGTCGAGTGGGCGGTCAAGAACGGCATCGCCGATCGCGATCGGGTCGGCATCATGGGCGGCAGCTACGGCGGCTACGCCGCCCTGGCCGGCGTGACCTTCACGCCCGAGCTCTTCGCGGCCTCGGTCGCGATCGTCGGCCCGTCGAACCTCATCACGCTGCTCAATTCGATCCCGCCCTATTGGGCGCCGATGGTCGAGATGTTCGCGAAGCGCGTCGCCGACCCCCGCACGCCGGAAGGCCGCCGCAAGCTGCGGGACATGAGCCCGCTCACCCAGGTCGACGAGATCAAGAAGCCGCTGCTGATCGGGCAGGGCGCGAACGACCCGCGGGTCAAGCAGCAGGAGAGCGACCAGATCGTGAAGGCGATGCAGGCCAAGGACCTGCCGGTGACCTACGTGCTGTATCCCGACGAGGGCCACGGCTTCGCGAAGCCGCAGAACAACATCGCCTTCAACGCGGTGACCGAGGCGTTCCTCGCGAAGCACCTCGGCGGGCGGGCCGAGCCGATCACCGACGAGATCGGGAAGTCGAGCGCGAAGGTCGTCGCGAAGGGCGAGCTCGACCTGCCGGTCGCGGAGACGCCGTGGAGCGAGATCGAGGTGAAAAAGGCCGAGATCCCGGCGGTCGCCTACGACGACCTCTCGCCCCCGCTGAAGGCGATGGCCGACCAGATGCTCGCCCAGCTCGGGCAGGTCCCGGCCGAGGCCCTGCCGCAGATGCTCGCCCAGCTCGAGTCGGCGGTGCCGATGGCGCCGGACGAGCAGAAGCCGCTGCTGTACTTCGCGATCGGGAAGCTGAAGGAATTGATCGGGAAGTGACGGGCGGAAAGGCCGTCCGGCACGCTCGGCGCTCGCCCCAGGAGCTCGATCGGAGCCGCAGGTCCGCCCCGGGCAAGTGCGACGTTCTCAAGCTCCGGGCGGCTGATCCGATGTCGCGGGATGGTCGCGCCGCGCCTCGGCGACGCCCACGAGGAACGCGAGCCCGACCAGCCATCCCGTCACCTGGATCGCGACGGGAATCTCCGGCGCGGGCAGCGTGTACAGCACACCGGGCGGCAGCAGGAAGACCCAGATCCAGAGGAAGATCGCCGTGGCCGCGAGGCGGGTGCGGCGGCCGACGTCGGGCATGCGCACCAGCCGGAACAGGCTGAGGAGCGGCAGGACCAGCAGCAGGTCGTCGTACCAGCGGTGGTAGGTCCAGACCCGGGCGACGATCGCGGTCACGCCGATCACCAGCCAGAGGTCGCTGCGGCGATGGCGAAAGAGCCAGATCCCGGCCAGCACGAGGATCGCCAGCGACGCGACCGAGTTCCACTGCTGCATGCCGAAATCGACCATCAGGTCGTGCACGGTCCCGTAGCCGCCCAGCACCGAACCGTAGTAGGTTCCGCCCTGGGCCCTGTGGACCCAAGTATCCAGGACGCCCACCGGGTCGGCGTTGCCGGCGGCCCTCGGCAGGGCCCGCATCTGGAAGGCCAAGGCGAAGACGGTCAGCGTGACATAGCCGGCCACGATCAGCACCGCAGGCTTCACGCTCGGCGACCGGAACAGCACCAGCCAGAAGAAGGGCGCGGCGATCGTCGGCTGGACGAGCGCCGCCAGCATGAGCAGCGACCCGAGCCAGAGGTCGCGGCGCGACAGTTCGGGCCGGCCGAGCCGCAGGAGCGCCGCGAGCACCATCGGCAGCACGAACAGGACGAGCTGGCCATTCCCGAGGGCCGCGCCGGTCGCGTAGAAGCCGAACGGCATCACCCCGATGAAGATCCGCTCGAGGCGCGAACGGGCCAGGCTGTGCCGCACCAGCTGCCGGGCCAGGATCCCCGCCGACACGAGCGACGCCGCGAACCAGAGGAATCTCGTCGGCTCCCACGGCAACGGCCGCAGCGCGATCGCGAGGATCGCGTAGCTCGCGGGCGGATAGACCGCGTCCTTGTACATCTTGTACACGGGTTCCCCGGCGAACCACGAGTGGACCTCGTCGTGCCGGTTGTGGACGTCGATCGCGCCGGGGCTGATCGCCCGCTCGCCGACCGCGCCCGGATCGGCGAAGTAGCGGTAGGACTGGTACGAGAGCCAGCCGGCGGCGAGGGCGATGGTCAATCCGATCGCCGCAAGCCAGACGGCGCGGGGCGGTGATGCGGTACCGATGGTCATGGCGAAGCTGCTCCCGAAGGCGCGTCGGTTCCCGCCGGCCCCATGGCCTTCGCGATCTCTCCCCGCGCGGTGAGGTAATACCCGCCGCCCAACGCCGCGATCGACATCGTCACGATCCGGAACGCGATCGCCGCGAGGAACCCCGCGGCGGCCGCCGAGTCGGCGCTCACCGTCTCGGGTCGCACCTGGCCGTAGAACCACTGCACCGCGCCCTCGAGGGCTCCCATGCCCGCGGGGACGGGCACGAACGCCCCGAACAGGAAGGTCGTGGGCAGAAAGAAGAAGTGCGTCACCAGGTCGGGCGTCCACGCCTGCCGCATCCAGAGGGCGCAGAACCAGAAGCCGGTGAAGAGCCCGCACTGGCAGGCGATGCCGAGCAGCAGTGCCAGCCAGACCGGGCCGGGCCGCGACTGATAGAGCGAGACTCCTTCGATCAGCTCGCGGAACAGCCCGCCGACCTTGGGGATCCGCTCGAGCGACCGCACCGCCGCCGACCGCGTGAGCCACGGCTGCAGCATCAGGACGAGGGCAACGAGCCCGACGACCGCGCCGGTCCACATCAGCCAGCGGACCGGGGCGAGCTCGGGGACGTCGAGGCGGTTCCACATCACCGCCGAGACCACCGAGCCGACGATGAAGAGCCCCAGCATGCCCACGATGCGGTCGAGCAGGATGGTCGCCACCGCGACCGCCCGCCGCGCGGGCTGGCCGCGGACCATCAGGATCGCCTTCACGATGTCACCCCCCACCGAGCCGGGGGCGACGTAGTTCGCGACGAGGCCGATGAACCCGAGCCGGATCGCCTCCCGCGGCGGGAACTCGAACCGCTGGGCCCGCACGAGCACCCACCACCGCAGGAAGGTGAGCAGGTAGGTCGCAAGCAGCGTGACGACCGCGAGCCCGAGGAATCCCCACGCTTTCGGCCCGCGGGCGATCTCGAGCATCGCCTCGCGGTTTCCGAATGCGAGCCAGCCGATCAGCCCGACCGCAACGACCCACTTGAGCCACGTCCAGGAACGGGCGACGCCCTGCAGGACCGTCACGGACGCCTCCCGCCGTCGTGCCGGGGGGTGCGGTGGCCAGCGTGGTCTGCCGTGGATGCTCCCGCGTGCCGGCGGGGTGTCTGATCCATGCGTCGGATCGTACCGGCAAGGTCGGGGTCGCCGCGACCGCACGACCTCGGGGCCCCGATCGCCCCGTTGCCCTCGGGCTCGCGAGCGGATTCGGCTCAGGAGTTCCGCACCTGCCACTCGAGGGCGTCGGTCTCGGGCAGCCGGTCGCTGACGCCGGGGATCTCGAGCCGCCGGAGCATGTTCAGGCATTGGGCGCGGTGATGCGAGCCGTGCGTCGCGACATGGACCAGCATGCCCCCGAGAGTGAACCGGTACGGCGTTCCGCCGAGGGTGACTTCGACGACGGTGTCGAGCCCCCGCGACCGGGCCCGGACGGCGGCCGCGGCGAGTTCGGACTCGGCCCGATCGAGAAGCGTGCGGAGTTCCGCCGCGGTTCGGCTCGTGCCCTCGATCGACGGCCGCACCGGCCGCGGCGGGCCGTCGATGCGGTCGGCCCAGCGGAGCATCGCACCGACGATGTGGGTAAGCGTGTCGTGCAGCGATCCTGGGCCGATCTCGCAGCGGCGGTGCCACGCGTCGGCGTCGAGGGAAGCGCAGGCCGAAAGCACCTCGCGGGTGGCCCACGCGTCGTGGGCGAGCAGGAGATCGAGGGGGTCCGAGGACGCGGTCGCGGG
>JBEIUL010000176.1:0-5568 GCA_040374395.1 Phycisphaeraceae bacterium | reverse complement strand
GTGTGCTCTTCCGATGGGGGCGCGCGGGCCCGCGACGACGCCCGCGGCGACAACCCCACCGCGGTGCTGACGACGGCCAAGGGACCGATCACCATCGAGCTCTTCGAGGAGCAGGCCCCCGCCACCGTCGCCGCGTTCATCGAGTTCATCGAGGGCGGCCAGTACGACCAGAGCCGCTTCCACGACTTCGTCCCGGGCGTCGGGCTCTACGGCGGCGACCCGAACACCAAGGCCGGCGCGACCGGGCGACCCGGCACGGGCTCGGCCGGATTCCGGATTCCCGACGAGTGCAAGCGCGACGACCGTCGCGACGCGTTCACCGGTTCGATCGTGATGCTGAAGACGCCCGATCCCGCCCGGGCCAACCGGTTCCAGGAGAACTCGGCCAGCTGCTCGTTCGCGATCCTCGTGTCGCCGGGCGAGCAGCTCAGCGACGAGTTCACCGTCGTCGGCCGCGTGCTCGACGGGCAGGAGCTGCTCGCGTCGCTCCGCGCGGGCGACGACCTGCTTGCGGCCCGCGTGCTGCGGAAGCGACCCCGCGAGTACCGCGCCGTGCGGATGCCCGAGCTTCCCGCGACCGGACCGTTCGGGCTCGCGACGCGGGCCGTCGCGAGTTCGACCGGCGACGTTTCCCGCCTCAACGCCCCGATCAACGGCGGGACCGGCGATCCGGGCGGCGGCGTCAAGGGTCCCGCAGCCCCGACGGCTCCGACCGCCCCGACGGCCCCTTCCACCAAGCCCTGAAACCCCACGGAGCGACTTCCCATGCCCCGCATCGTCAAGCTTGACGCCACCGGACCGATCAAGGTCGAACCCTCGGACAAGCCCATCTTCGTCTGCGCCTGCGGGCTCAGCCGGAAGTTCCCGTTCTGCGACGGCACGCACAAGGCCTGCCGCGACGAGGAGGCGGGCAAGACCTACCGCTACGACCCCGAGACGGGCGGGCGGACGGAAGTGAAGCCCGGCTGAGCCGCGGGCGGGTTCCCGCTACGCCAGTTCCTCCTCGCCGAGGAGCGTGAAGCCCTTGCGGCGCAGGATCTGACCCGCGAGCTGGTTGTCGTCGACGCTCAACGCGATGCAGGCGGAACCGCGGCGGCCCGGCATGATCGGGTACGAGAAGCGGATGTTCAGCTCTGCTCCGAGCAGGAAGAGGCAGACCTGCGTGAGCCCGAGCCGGTCGGACATCTCGACCACGAGCACGTCGTTCTCGCTGAAGCTGAACTGGCGGCGGCGGAGCAGCAGGCGTGCCGCGTCGGCGTTGTCGAGGATGAGCCGCACCACCGCGTGGTCGGACGAGTCGTGGATGCTGAAGGCCCGCAGCACGACGTCGGGGGTCTCGTCGAAGAGCTGCACGAGGTCGAGCAACTTGCCGACGCGGTTGTCGAGGAAGACGCTGAACTGCCGCACCACGGGCGGGGCGTAGCCCATCTCGGTCTCGGGTGGGGTGGCGCGGCTCATGCGGGGTCGGGTCGGTCGGGGCCGAAGCGGTCGCGGGAGGGTAGCAGACGCGCCCGGGCCGGCCGCGGCGGCCGGGGTATGTTCCGGGCATGAGCACCCCCGGACGGACCCTCCTGCTCGCGTGCCTGCTTGCCCTGTCCGCCGCAGTCCGGCCCGCCGCCGCCGGCGAATCACCCGCGGAGGCATTCGCGAGGATCGTCGGCGAGTACGACGCGTGGCGGTTCCACGAGTGGCCCGAGCTCGCCCGCGACCGCGGGCTGCCCGGCGACCCGGGTCGCATGGCCGAGGAGAGCATCGCCGCCGCGGGTCGGCGCGACGCGCAGCTTCGGCTGTTCCTGGCCGACCTCCGCGACCTCGACGCGGCCGCGCTCGATGCGGGCGACCGGCTCGACCACGCCCTGCTCGTCCGCGAGCTCGACCTCTCGTGCCGCGGTTTCGACGCGGGCGACTGGATGGAGGCGATCGGGCCGCTGCACGGCCCGCAGCAGTCGGTGCCGCAGCTCGCCGACAACAGCCGCTTCGAGCGGAGCGAGGACTACGAGCAGTACCTGAGCCGTCTCTCGTGGGTTCCGGGGAACCTGCTCGGCACGCGCGAGATCCTGCGGCGCGGGATCGAATCGGGACGCGTGCCGCCGAGGATCGTCCTCGCGGGGGTTCCCGCCCAGTTCGACGCGGCCCTCGCCGGCGGGCTCGAGCGGCTTCGCGACCCGTTCCTTCGCTTTCCCGCGAGCGTGACCGAGGAGCGGCGGCGCGAGCTCCTGCTGCGGTTCGACACCGAGGTGATGCCGCGGATCAGGGCCGAGTTCGCCTCGCTCGGCGACTGGGTGCGGAACGCGTACCTCCCCCGCTGCCGCGAGTCGATCGCGGCGACCGACGGGCCGGACGGCGCGGCGTACTACGCGTACCGGCTCGAGCTGCAGACGACGACCCGGCTCGCGGCGGCCGAGATCCACGCGATCGGGCTGGCCGAGGTCGCCCGCATCCGCGGCGAGATGATGCAGGTCATCCGCCGTACCGACTGGTACGCCGCCGATCCCGCGCGGGCGAAGCTTCCCGACGACGAGCGGTTCGCGGCGTTCGTCCGGTTCCTGCGCACCGACCCCCGCTTCTACGTCACGAGCGCCGACGAGCTCGTCGGCGGCTACCGCGAGCTCTGCAAGCGGATCGACGCGTGGATGCCGCGGTTCTTCTCGCGCCTCCCGCAGCTTCCGTACGGCGTGCGCGAGATGCCCCGCTTCATCGCCCCGACGCAGACCACCGCCTACTACGAGCCCGGCAGCCTGCCCAACGGCGACCCGGGCTGGTTCGCGGTGAACACCTACGCCCTCGACCAGCGGCCGACCTACGAGCGGGTCGCCCTCGCCCTGCACGAGGCGGTGCCGGGGCACCACCTGCAGATCGCGCTCCACCAGGAGCTGAAGGGCGTCCGCGACTTCCGCAAGGATCTCGCCTCGACCGCCTTCGTCGAGGGCTGGGCCCTCTACGCCGAGCGGCTCGGGATCGAGATGGGCCTCTACGCCGACCCGTACGACGACTTCGGCCGGCTGCTCTACGAGATGTGGCGGTCGTGCCGGCTCGTCGTCGATCCGGGCATGCACGCCCTCGGCTGGAGCCGCGAGAGGGCGATCGAGTTCATGCTCGCGAACACCGCCCTCTCGGAACTGAACATCCGCAACGAGGTCGACCGCTACATCGCCTGGCCGGGCCAGGCGTGCGCGTACAAGCTCGGGGAACTCGCGATCCGGCGGCTGAGGGAGGAGGCCGAGGAGACGCTCGGCGAGCGATTCTCGCTGCGGGGCTTCCACGACCGGCTGCTCGCCGACGGGCCGCTGCCGCTCGTCACGCTCGAGGAGCGGATGCGGGAGTGGATCGCGGCCGAGGCGGCCGCCGTTCCGACCGGCGCCGTCACGCCCTGAAGAGCGCCCCCATCTTCCGGCCGAGCACGATCGAGGCCCCGAGCAGGCACGTCGCGAGGAGCGCCATTCCCCAGACGCCGAGGGCGCTCGCGACGTACGGGCCGTCGCCGAGTCGCTCGGCCATCGTGTAGATCGCCTTGGTGATCGGGTAGTCGCGCTCGCGCTGGGCCAGGATGAGCGAGTCGGAGACCTCGAGCATCGAGAAGGCGAACGCGAGCAGGCCGCCCGCGACGAGGTTCGCGAACACGAGCGGAAGCACGATGCGACGGTTGAGCAGGAACCGGCCCGCCCCGGCGATCGTCGCGGCCTCCTCGACCTCGACCGAGGTCTGCGCGAGGCCGGCGGCGGCGGAACGCACCACGTACGGCAGGCGTCGGATCGCGTAGGCGAGGACGAGCAGCGGCATCGGGTTCGGGTCGGCCCCGAGCACGTCGGCGAAGCCGCTCAGCGGCGCCTCGCAGAGCCACGCGACGAGGCCCGCGGGCAGCAGGCTCGCGACCGGCTGCAGCCAGCCGGGCACGGTCGTCTCGGCGAACGGCCACGAGAGCGTCATCGCGACGTAGCCGAAGGCCATGACCAGGCCGGGCACCGCAAGCGGCAGCATCACGAGGGCGTCGAGCATCCACCGCCCCGCGATGCGGCTGCGGACGATGAGTCGGGCGGCGACGAAGCCGACCACGACATCGATCAGCACCGCGATCCCCGCCAGGAAGAGGCTGTTGCGGATCGCCCCGGCGCTGAGCGGATGCGTGAGGGCCGTCGCGTAGTTCCCGAGCGTGAGGTCCTGCGGCAGGACGGTTCCGTACCACAGCCCGGGCACGGTGAGGCTGGTGAGGACGACCGCGATCGACGGGAGGGCCGCGAAGCAGGCGACGCCCAGGAAGAGGAGGTTCGCCCCCGCCGCCTCGCGGCCCCGCAGGCTCCGCGTGCGGCTGCCGGTCGCGGCCCGCGACTGCATCGCGGCCCCGGCACGGCCGAGGAGCGACTTCCCGAGGATGTAGAGGGCGATCGCCGTCGCGAGCATCACCGCGGTCAGGGCGTACGGCTGCCGCGAGGCCTCCATCTCCTTGATCCCGCTGAAGATCTGGACCGGCGTGACGCGGTGGTACTCGAAGAGGAGCGGCGTGCCCAGCTCGGTGAAGCTCCAGACGAGGACGATCGTCGCCCCCGCGAAGAGCCCGGGCCGCACGAGCGGCAGCGTCACGCGGCGGAACCGCCGCCACGGCGAGGCCCCGGCGATGGTCGCGGCGTCCTCGAGGGCGGGGTCGAGGTTCGCGAGCGCCGCGACGAGGTTGAGGTAGACGATCGGGAAGAGCGCGAGGGCCTCGAACGCGACCACCACCCCAAATCCGCCTCCGAAGCCGCCGCCCGAGAAGAGGTCGAACGGCCGCTCGAGCACGCCGAGGTCGAGGAGCCACGTGTTCACCGCCCCGCCCGGGCCGAGCACCTGCCGCACGCCGAGGGCCCCGACGAACGGCGGCAGCACGAGGGGCAGCAGCAGAAGGGCGGTGACGATCGGCTTCCCGGTCCAGTCGCAGCGGGCGGCGACCAGCGCGAGGGGCATCGCGATCGCGACCGCGAGGGTCGTGACCGAGACCGCGATGAGGAGCGAGTTGACCAGCCCCTCGCGCAGCACCGGGTCGCGGAAGACCTGCAGGACGCTCCAGGCGCTGAACGAGCCGTCGGCCGCGACGAACGCCCCGCGGATCGTGAGCCAGATCGGCCAGAGCAGGAACGCCGCGAGGAACGCGAGGAGCGCCGCGAGAAGGACGTACTGGCCGGGACGGACCCGCATGGGGGCCGGATGCTACCCGTCGCCGGGGGTTCCCGCGGGGTCAGCTCCAGGCGCCGAGCAGGAGCGCGAGGTCGGCCGCCCCGACCGAGCCGTCGCCGTTCAGGTCGGCGGGATCGGCGGTCGGTGGCATCCACCACGCGACCGCGATCGGGAGCGCGGTCTGCGTGCCGGGCTTGCGGCGAAGCTCGATCGCGTAGTCGCCGGCGGCCAGGCCGCGGACGTGGAGGTGCTCGACGTTGTCGATCAGGCTCAGGCTCTCGACGTTGCCCGAATCGAAGAACGCAAGACCCGGGTCGCCGGTGAGCGGCGCGAGCGAACCCTCGGGCGTGACCCGCCAGAGGACCAGGTCGAGGTCCTGCAGCGTGAACGAGCCGAAGGCGCTCGTCACCGAGCGGTGCC
>JBEIUL010000136.1:0-6376 GCA_040374395.1 Phycisphaeraceae bacterium | reverse complement strand
TTGATCGAGGTGCCGTTGTAGAAGGCGTTGCAGGAGTTCGCGATGTTGACGTTGATCTGGAAGTTGCTGGCGCCGGTCTGGCCCGCGATGACCGGGTAGGCGGGGTTCATCGCCATGATCAGGTCGCGGACCACGTTCGACTCGATGTACGCGTTCGCCTGGGCGAGCCTCTTCACGTAGTTCACGTCGGCGGTGTTCACGTTGTGGCTGACCGTGACCGGCGAGCCGGTGAAGAAGCCGGTCGCGCTCGACACGGGGGTGCCGCTCGAGTCGGCGACCTTGAAGTACAGGCCGTCGAGGGCGGAGACCACGCCGATCGTGCCCGTGCTCGGGACGCTGACCGTGAAGTTGCCGTTCACGTCGGTGTAGCCGATGACGCCGCCGGCGGTGACCTTCGCGTAGGGAAGGCCCTCGAGGATCTCGTCGCCGCAGATGTCGGCACCCCACCCCTGGGTGGCCGAGGCGTTCGCGACGCCGGTCACGTCGACGTTGCAGACCTGGTTCTCCTGGAAGAGGATCCGGCCGGTCTGGGCGTCGACGATGTAGAGGAACTTGCGGTAGTTCACCGGATCGAACAGCAGGCCGCCCTCGGCGGTCACCTGGTACGCGAGCCGGGGCTCGAGCACCTCGTCGTCGGTGCCGGCCCAGATCACCTGCTGCTTGCCGGTGAGGGACGGCTTCGAGCGGAACTGCCCGCCGATCGACTTGAGCAGGAACGAGTCGCTGATGCGACTCGGCGGGACGGGCTTCGCGGTCGCCGCGAGGGCGAGGCCGGCGTCGCCGAGGTCACGCAGCGAGCTCGACGCGAGCGTCGCCGGGAAGCCGGGCTCGTTGCGGACGAGCACCCGCAGGTCGCTGCGGAAGACCGGGATGCCGTTCAGGTGCTGCGAGTACCCGATCATCGTGAAGCGGTACGAGCCGGTGTCGGCGTCGTAGCTCAGCGGAACGCTCGACGTGCCGTCGGGGAAGATGCCGGTCGGCAGGAGGTCGGCCGCGTTCACGCCGAAGAGGCCGGCGCCTTCCGCCCGGAACCGCTCCGCGCTCTCGACCGGGGTCGCGCCGTTCGAGAACGCCCGCCCGAAGACACGGAGGATCCGGTCGGGGTGCGAGGTGTCCTCGAAGAGGAAGCGGGTGCCGGGATTCTGGTTCAGGAAGTCGGCCCGATCGGCCGCGATCGGGGTTCCCTGGCCGGGTCCCGCCTGCGGGGCGGCGAGGGCGACGGCGGCCGCGAGTCCCCACGAGAGGGACGCGGCGAGGAAGGTTCCGGTCAGCTTGTTCTTGGTCATGTCTGGATTTCTGCCAGGGGACGGTCGTGGGGATTTCGGGACGGGCGTCGCAAACGACGATTGCGACCGTTCATTTCGCGTTCAGGCGGTTCGGGTTCCCGGACAATGGGATTCGCCCGTCACTTTTCGTCGCGGATGGTGTTTATGACCCATGGGGAGCCCGGCTGCAACGGCCCGCGGGGAACTCGGCCCAAAGTTCACGGCCCGCCCGGGTCTCGGCTTCCGGGAACCCGTCCGACGGCGGAGGTCGGCAACCGCTGGGACCGGGAACCTCGCTCCGCTACCCTTTGCGGTTCCGCATGGCCAAGTCGAAGAAGAGCGAGCAGGCCGACGTCGAGCCGGTCATCGAGAACCGTAAGTCCCGGTTCGACTACCACATCGGCGAGACCCTCGAGTGCGGCATGGAACTCCGGGGCACCGAGGTGAAGAGCCTCCGGGCCGGCCAGGCGAGCCTCGCCGAGGGGTGGGTCCGGGGCGACGGCGACCCGCCCCAGCTCACGCTCCACCAGGTCCACATCGCCGAGTACCCGCCCGCCGGGCCGCGACTGCAGCACGATCCGGTCCGCCCGCGTCGGCTGCTCGCCCACACCCGCGAGATCCGGCGGCTGCTCGAGGAGACGAAGGCGAAGGGGGGCACGATCGTGCCCCTCAAGCTCTACTGGGTCCGCGGCCGGGCCAAGCTCCTCATCGGGGTCGGCGTCGGAAAGGTCAAGGCCGACAAGCGGCAGGACATCGCCAAGCGCGAGCACCAGCGCGAGATCGACCGGGCGATGCGGAGGAAGGGCTGATCATCGCCCCGGCCCTCGCGCCACCGCGCTCCTGATCTACTTCCGCGCCGTCCGGCGCCCGGGCCCCCGGAGCGACGGGGCCATGCCCCGTCGAGACCATCACCACGTCAACGATCCGCGTACGAGCCTCCCACCTCGGTTCCGACCGTCGCCCGCCACCGCGCTCCTGATCCACCACCACGCCGTGCGGCGCCCATGCCCCGTCGTGAACCGCCACAAGTCAAGCCCCCCGCGAAGCCGCCCGACCCCCATCGTCCTCACGGCGACGGGATCGCCACGCACTCGCCGAGCCGCTCGGGCCGGCGGCCCTCGATGCAGTCGACGATGACCTCGGCGATCGCCTCGGGCGGCAGGGCCTTCGCGGGCGGGATCACGTTCGCCGGGAAGTTCGACCGCAGCAGCGGAGTCTCGACCGCGCCGGGGTTCACGACGTAGGCGCGGATTCCCGCAGCCTTTCCCTCGCGGGCGAGCGACCGGGTGAACGAGTCGAGCGCCGCCTTGCTCGCCGCGTAGGCGAAGAAGCCGTGGAACGGGTCGATCGTGCCCAGCGTCGAGACGTTCACCACGCAGCCCGACTTGCGGGCCTTCATGTGCGGGAACGCCCGGATCATCAGGAACGCCGGGCCGAACGCGTTGACGCGGAAACACTCGTCGAGCAGCTCCTCGTCGGTCCGCTCGATCGGCGCCCGGGGTGCGATGCCCGCGGCATTGACGATGGCGTCGAGGCGGCCGAACCGCTCGATCGCGCGGTCGACGCACGCGTGGGCCTGGGCGGGGTCGGCGACGTCGGCCTCGAGCAGCTCGAGGTCGCGGTGGCCGGCGGCCGCGATGGGCGCCGCGGTCTCCTCGAGCTTGCGGCCGGTGCGGCCGACGAGGACCAGCCGGTGGCCCAGCGCCGCGAGGCGCGCCGACACGGCGCGGCCGATGCCGCCGCCGGCGCCGGTGACCAGCGAGACGGGACGGTCGGCTTCGGGGGTGGTGCTCATGGCCGCGGCGTTTCGCCGGGCCGCGGCCCGGGGATTCAGCCGCCGACGAGGCGGGCGAGGTCGTTGTAGAAGGTCACGAGGAAGAGGGCCCCGAGCAGGGCGAGGCCGACGACGCCCGCCGCGTTCTGGAACGCGATCGAGGGCGGCCGGCCGGTGAGCTTCTCGTAGACGAGGTAGAGGAAGAGGCCGCCGTCGACGATCGGCAGCGGCAGGAAGTTCAGCACCGCGAGGTTCACGCTGATCATCGCGAGGAAGAAGACCAGGTACATCAGGCCGCGATCGGCCACCTTCGTCCCGAGGTGGACGATGCCGACCGGCCCATGCAGCTGGTCGACGCCCACCGAGCCGCGGACGAGGCGGTCAAGCGTGAGGTAGGTCAGCAGCACGAGCTTTCGGGTCTGCTCGAAGCCCATGGTGATCGCCTTGAGCGGATCGCCGCCCGCGGTGAGCGTGACGTAGTCGGGGTCGAAGATCCAGCCCGGGATCGCCGGCACGAAGCCGACGTCGGCGAGCGATCCGGCCGACGCGAGGTCGAGCTCGAGGGGCTCGACCGTTCCCTGCATCGGTTCGCGCACCTCGATCGTGACCGTTCCGCGACCGGCCGCGCGGGCCTCGGCGACCGTCCGCAGCAGGCCGGCCCAGTCGGACACCGGCGTGCCGTCGACCGCGGTCACCGTCGAGAGCGGGAAGATGCCGTGCCCGGCGACCGGTGTCGGGCGCGAGCCGTCGCCGTCGGCGACCGACGCCATCGGCCGGGCGATCCGGGTCGTCGAGATCGCGGGCAGGATGCCGACGCCGATCCGCCCGTCGCGGTCGACGGTCGCGTCGACGGAGATCCGCTCGCCGTCGCGCTCGAGCACGAGCGGAACCGACTTTCCCGCCCGGGCCCGGATCGCCGCGAGGAGGTCGGCCCGCCGCGGCCCCGCCTCGCCCGCGGCCTCGAGCACCAGGTCGCCCTCGCGCAGCAGCTCGCGGTTCGGGCTCGTCTCGAGCACCGAGCCGAATTCGACAAGCGGAACGAGACCGAGGACGCCTTCCTCGAAATCACCGGGGCGGCCCTCCGACGCCGGATAGTTCAGCCGCGGAAACGTCGGCTCGACCGGCACCGTCGCCGAGAAGCCCGCGCCGTCGGCCGAGGTCCAGGTCGTCGAGACCGGCCGTCCGCCGCTCGCGCGGGCCGCCGCGGCGAGCTGGTCGTAGGTCGCGATCGGCTGGCCGTTCGCCGAGGTGACCGTCATGCCGGGCCTCACGCCCGCCGCGTCGAGCCCGACCGCCGCAAGCCGCTCGAGGACGATCTGCTCGCTCTCGGGCTCGGCGGTCAGCGTCCCGCTGGTCGAGGGCAGGATCCCGACCGAGAGCAGCCCGGTCACCGGATCGCGTTCGGGCAGGATCGTGAAGCGCAGCGCGTCGGCCACGCCCTCGCGCCGCACGTCGAACTCGACGGGCACGCCGGGTTTCGCCATCGCCGCGGCGATCATCACGTCGCTGAAGGTCCACGCGTCGCTTCCGCGGGCCCGCTCGATGCGGTCGCCGGGCCGGATGCCGGGCTCGACGCCCTCCGTCCCGGCCGCCGCCGCCCCGAGCGCCATGGCCTTCGACGCCGGCGACCCCGGCACCGAGCCGCCCGCGATCGGCGCCTCGAAGCGCACCCCGACCATGAACGCGAAAAGGAAGAGGAGCGCCGCGAGCAGGAGGTTCATCACCACGCCCGCGCTCACCACGATCATCCGCTTTCCGACCGGGCATCGCTGGTAGCTGCCCGAGCGATCCGAGATGGCGGCGGGGTTCGCGTCGTCCTGGCCGAGCATCCGCACGAAGCCGCCGAGCGGCAGGGCCCGGATCGAGAACTCGGTCTCGCCGAGGCCGAGCCGATCGAGCTCGGTGCGGTCCATCTCGATCGCGGCCTTCCCGAACCGCGTGCGGAACTCGGTGTCGCCGCTGCCGAAACGGAAGCCGAAGCCCTTGCGCCACGAGACCACGACCGGGCCCATCCCGACCGCGAAGCCCTCGGTGCGGATGCCCGCCCACTTCGCGGCGAGCCAGTGGCCGAGCTCGTGCACGGTGATGAGCACCGAGAAGCCGAGCACGATGAGCAGGACGTTCGAGCCGGTGACGAGGGCGGACATGGGGAGCCGGATCGTAGGTGGGGCGGCGGGGACGGTCCGAGACCGATTCTCAGGAGCCGAGGGGCAGGGCGGCCCCGGCCCTCACGTCAGCGAGCCGCTCGCGGGCGAAGGTTCGGGCGGTGCGATCGGCGGTCTCGACATCGGCCAGATCGCGGACGGCGGTCGGCGAAATCGCCTCGAGCGCCTCGGCGACGACGCCGGCGATCCGCGGGAAGGGAATCCGCCCGTCCAGGAACGCCTCGACCGCGATCTCGTTCGCCGCGTTCAGAACCGTCCCCGCCGTGCCGCCGGCCGAGATCGCCCGCTTCGCGAGCCCGATCGCGGGGAAACGGGCCGGATCGACCGGCTCGAACTCGAGCGAGCGCAGCCGCGACCAGTCGAGGCGGGGCGAGCAGCCTTCGACGCGGTCGGGATACGTCAGGGCGTACTGGATCGGCGTCCGCATGTCGGGCGGCGAGAGTTGGGCGAGGACGCTGCCGTCCACGAACTCGACGAACGAGTGGACCACCGACGAGGGATGGATGATGGCCTCGAGGCGGTCGGGCTCCATGCCGAAGAGCCAACGGGCCTCGATCAGCTCGAGGGCCTTGTTCATCATCGACGCGCTGTCGACGGTGACCTTTCTGCCCATCGTCCAGGTCGGATGGCGGAGGGCGTCGGCGACGGTCGCGTTCGCGATGCGATCGGCGTCCCAGGTGCGAAACGGTCCGCCGCTCGCAGTCAGGACCAGGCGACGGACCTCGTCGGCCGAGCGGCCCGAGCGGAGGCACTGGAAGATCGCGTTGTGTTCGCTGTCGACCGGCAGCAGCCGGACGCCCGCGGCCCGAACGGCGTCCATCACGATCGAGCCGGCGGCGACGAGCGTCTCCTTGTTCGCGAGGGCGATGTCGCAGCCGCGGCGGATCGCCGCCAGCACCGCGGGGATTCCCGAGGCGCCGACCATCGCGGCCATGACGAGGTCGCCCTTGCGGGCGATGCGGTCGACGAGGGCGAGGGCCGCGTCGGATCCGAGCTCGAGCCGGGTGCCCGCGGGCAGCGAGCCGCGGAGGCCGTCGGCCTTCGCCGCGTCGGCGAGCGCGACGTCATGGCATCCGAATGCGATCGCCTGCGACGCGAGCGTGCCGGCGTTGTTGCCCGCGGCGAGGCCCGCGACGGCGAACGCGTCGGGATCGCCGCGTCCGCGGGCGAGG
>JBEIUL010000508.1:0-1972 GCA_040374395.1 Phycisphaeraceae bacterium | reverse complement strand
GGGACGAACCGACCGCCCGGAAGCCTCACCGTCATGTCCGGCCGCAGGCGATTGCCCTCGTCGCCCTCGATGCTCGACTGCTCGCTGTAGTCGACGTTCTCGGAAAGTCCCGCCAGCTCGGCGATGTTCCTCAGCGACAGTTCGCCCCACTGGCCGCGCTGCCGGTTGTCGCGGAGGGCGCTCGACAGCGTCTGCGCCGCCGCCGAGGCCTTCTGCTGGAGTTCCGCGATCTGCCTCAGCTGCTCGCCCAGCGACTTCGCGTCGCCCTCCCGCTTCTCGCCGAGCTGCTTGACGAGCTCCTCCTGCTTGGCGAGCTGCTCGCGGAGCGGCGCGAGGGTCGCGTCGATCGCCTTCTGCCTGGCGTCGAGGTCCTGCTGCCCGAGCTTCTGCTGGTTCTCCTGCTGCTCCCGCGCCCGACGCATGAACTCGTCGGCGGTCGAGCACAGCACGTCGGCCCCGGTCGACTTGAAGGCGTCCTTGAGCGCTTCCTGGGCGCGATCGAGCAGGGTCCGCTGCTCGGCGAGGTTCCGCTCGCGCTCGGCGAGCTGGGTCTGAAGCGCTGCGAGCTTCCGCTCGACGTCGGCCCGCTGCCTCGACTGCTCGTCGGCGCGGTCCCGCTCGGCCTGGGCCGTCGCCCGCAAGTCGGTCGCCGACCGCTCCGCCGCCGCGAGCGACGCACGTGCCGACGCCTCGCCCTGCCTGGCCTTCGACGCCTCGGTCCGCTGGAGGTCGACCTCATTTCGCGCGCCGGCCAGCTCGACCAGCGCCGCCTCGCCGGCGGCGCCCCGGGCCGCCGCGCGGGAACCGGCGAGGAACCAGGCCAACGCGGCGCCGATCGCGCCCCCGACGCCGATTCCAACAAAAATCTGCATTCCTTCCATGGGGGTGGAGTGTATCCCCGCCGAGGGGCGATCGCGGCCGCCGACGATCCCGGTGGGGTGAGCGGGGTCAGTCGCGCGGGCGGGGCCCGACCGGCCCGAGTACGGTCCCGCCGATCGTGAACGGTCCGCGTCGCGATGCCTCGACGGCATCGACCTCAAGCTGCGCGAGGCCCTCGGCCGAGATCTTCACGAGACGCGTCCCGTCCTCGCGCACGCACTCGCGGTCGTCGACGCGACCGAGCGGCGTTCCGATCAGCATCGAGTCGACCAGCTCCCCGCCGACCGGCCGCCCGAAGCGATCGGTGGCGTACGCGGCGAGCCGCGGATAGCGGTCGGACCACGGCGGCACCGCGACCGGCATCGCGCGGAACGCCTTGAGGATCGTCGATCGACCCGGATCGGCCAGGTGCGGCGCCATCCAGCCGACGCCGCGGGCGTCCCACGAGACGGCCTTCCCGCACGAGAGGAACGCGTTGCGGGAGATCCGCACGTCGCGGCCGCCGCCGACCAGCACGCCGAGGTTGCAGCGCAGGAACATGTTGTCCTCGACCGTGATGCCGCTCGCCATGTCGTCGAGGTAGACCGCGTTCTGGAAGCGGGCCTCGGTGCCCTTGATATCGCGGAAGAGATTGCCGCGGATCACCGTGCCCTGCGCGGTCCAGTCGCGCCCGACGTAGATCGCGCCGGCGTCGCCGGTCTCGCCGACGGCCCGGGCGATCTCGTTCGCCTCGATGCGATGGTCGTTGCCGCGGAAACGGATCGCGAAGTGCGGGACATCCTCGATGAGGCAGCGCTCGACGCGGTGGCCGACGCCGTCGAGATCGATCGCGGGACGGTAGGTCCGCTCGAGGCGGCCGCAACGGCGGAACGTGCAGTGCTCGACCGCGAGGTTCCCGGGCGAGAGCGTCGCCCGATCACCGCCCGAGAGCGCCACGCCGAGACCGCCGACGTCGGCGAGGTCGCACTCGACCACCACCGAGTCGCGGCCGTCGATCCGCACCGCCGCCGTGCCGAGCGAGCGGAATTCACACCGCTCGATGCGAAGTCCGCGGACGTCGCGGGCGACGATGGCCGGCCCGCGCGAGGCGGTG
>JBEIUL010000362.1:0-3126 GCA_040374395.1 Phycisphaeraceae bacterium | reverse complement strand
GGCCTGCTCGCGACGGCGACGCTGCTGCTCTTCCTCCGGTCGTGGCGGGCGATCGCGATCATCGGCGTCGCGATCCCGATCTCGCTGGTCGGCACGGTCACCGTGCTGCTGGCCCTCGGCCGCACGGTGAACGTGATCAGCCTCGCCGGCCTCGGCTTCGCGGTCGGCATGCTCGTCGACAACGCGATCGTCGTGCTCGAGAACACCTGGCGCCACATGGAGATGGGCAAGTCGCCGCGGAAGGCCGCGATCGACGCGACGAGCGAGGTCTGGGGCGCGGTGCTCGGCTCGACGCTGACCACCGTCGTCGTCTTCATCCCGATCTTTCTCGTCGAGGAGGAGGTCGGCCAGCTCTTCCGCGACATCGCCATCGCCCTCTCGGTGAGCGTGCTGCTGTCGATGGTCGTGGCGATCACGGTGGTGCCCGCGGCGTCGGCGCGATTCCTCAAGCCGCTTCGCGGCGGCACCGATTCGCTCACGAGTTCGGGCTGGAGCGGGCGGCTTTCGACCCTCATCGCCCGGACGATCTACCGCACCTCCGGTTCGCGGATCGCCTCGGCGTCGCTGGCGCTCGTCCTCACCGCACTCTCGATCGGCGGCTCGTGGGCCCTCGTCCCGCCGCAGGACTACCTGCCGCGCGGCAACCGCAACCTCGTGTTCGGCCTGATCCTCGCCCCGCCCGGAACCAGCCTCGACCGGCAGGTCGAGATGGCCGAGCGGATCGAGTCGACGATCCGTCCGTACTGGGAAGCGGGCCGGCTGCCGGTCGATTCGACCGAACGCGCCGCCGCCGAGACCGCGCTGCCCGCCGTGCCCGTCGCGCCCTGGATGGCGTGGAAGGTCGGCGAGACCATCCAGCCGTCACCGGTCGAGAACTACTTCGTCGTCTCGTTCCCGGGGGCGATGTTCCACGGCGGCATCGCGACCGACGGCGACCGCGCGACCGCGAACGAGTACCTGCTGAACCACGCGACACGTCCGGACGTGCTGCCCGGATCGCTCGCGTTCGCCTTCCAGGTCCCGCTCTTCCGGACGAGCGGCTCGTCGGGCGGCGCCGTCCGCGTCGACTTCATCGGCGACGACCTCGACGCGGTCACGCAAGCCGCCGGCGCGACGTTCGGACGCCTGATGGGCTCGTTCGGACCGGGTTCGGTGCAGCCCGATCCGCCGAGCTTCAACCTGCCGGGGCCGGAAGTCCGCCTGAAGCCCGACCACCGCGCGCTCGCCGACGCCGGCCTCTCGCCGGCGACGCTTGCGATGAGCGTGATGGCCGCGGGCGACGGGGCGCTCGTCGGCGAGTACCGCCTCGGCGGCGAGTCGATCGACCTGAAGGTGGTCGAGGCCGGGGCCGCGATCGCCGGCGCGCGATCGGCGTCCCGCGACATCGCCGAGCTCGCCGAGAAGCCGATCGCGACCCCGTCGGGACGCACGGTGCCGCTCGCGTCGCTGGCCCGCATCGAGCGCGGCACCGCACCCGTGCAGATCAACCACGTCGACCGCCAGCGGGCGGTCAGCCTGCAGGTGACGGCCCCCCAGACGATGGCCCTCGACGAGGCGATCCGCACCATCGAGTCGACGCTCGAGGCCGGCCGGGCCGACGGGTCGATCCCCGCGACGGTCCGCACCGCGGTCGCGGGCAGCGCGAGCAAGCTCGGGGCGATCCGCGCCACGCTGCTCGGCGACGGCACGATGCTCGGGCTCGTGGGCAGCTCGATGTTCCTCGCCCTGCTCGTCTGCTACCTCGTGATGGCGGTGCTCTTCCAGAGCTTCACGCTGCCGCTCGTGATCCTCTTCAGCGTGCCGCTCGCGTGCGTCGGCGGATTCGCGGCGCTCTTCGCGGTCTTCCTCTGGTCGCTCGCGGTGCCGCTCATGCCGATGCAGACGCTTGACGTGCTCACCATGCTCGGCTTCGTCGTGCTCATCGGCGTGGTGGTGAACAACGCGATCCTCATCGTGCACCAGGCGCGGAACTTCATGCTCGGCGCCGGCGACGAGACGCCGTCCGACCTTGCGTTCCGCGGGCTTCCCGGAGCGCCCGTGCCGGCGAAAGGCGTGCCGCTGCCGCCGCGGGCGGCGATCGCCGAGAGCGTCCGCACCCGCATCCGGCCGATCCTGATGTCGAGCCTCACGAGCGTGATCGGCCTGCTGCCGCTGATCGTGGCCCCGGGGCCGGGCAGCGAGCTCTACCGCGGCCTCGGCGCGGTCGTCGCGGGTGGCCTGCTGGTCTCGACGATCTTCACGATCGTGCTCGTGCCGCTCGTGCTGAGCCTCGTCCTGCGGGCCCCGAAGGTCGCGGACTGATCCGCGGTCATAGCCCCTCGACTTCGCCCTCGTCCGCCACCCGCATGCCCGCGGCCTCGATCGCCTTCCGCTCGGGCGTACCGGGCTCGAGGGCGCGATTGGTGTGGTTCAGGTGCACGAAGCGGACCTTCGCCCGCTCGTCCGCCGGCAGGGGCCGCAACCGCTCGATGGTCTGCGCGATGAACGGATGCGGGAATCCGCTCATGTCGCGTCCCGGGATCTCGCCGTTCCCGAAGAACGTGCCGTCGAGGTACGCGATGTCGACCGTCGCGAGCACGTCCTCGAGCCGCGTGCCGAGCGCATCCCATTCGGCCCACGAGTCGATGTCGGGCAGCCAGAGCACCGAGCGATCCGGCCCGTCGACGCGGAAGCCGACCACCTCCGAGAACTCCTGGCGGTGCGGCACGAGGAACGGCGTGATCGTCAGCCCGTCGCCGAGGCCGATCGGCGCGCCATCGGCGAGCGGCCTCACCGCGATGTGCCCGCGGGTCGCGAGCTGCTTCCACGGCTGGTTCGTCGCGAGGAACTCCGCCATCCGTGGCATCGCCCAGACCGGCACGCCCGTCGCGCCGATCGACTCGTAGCCGAGGAACATCAGGCCGGGATAGTGCCCCATGTGGGCATGCGTGAGGAAGATGCCGTCGACGACCGGCCGGTCGCCGCCCACGCCGGTGCGGCGGAGATCGGTGAGCTGCCTCCGGAAGTCGGGCGTGGCGTCGATCATCCAGCGCCGGCCGGTTCGCGGATCGACGATGCCGAGCGACACGACCTTCCTCGCCCGCGACGCGTCGTCCCAACGCGGGTCGCCGAAGCTGCCGGCCTGGG
>JBEIUL010000533.1:0-1829 GCA_040374395.1 Phycisphaeraceae bacterium | reverse complement strand
GCCTCGGCGGCCGGGCCGACGCGCTCGTGCGGCCCCGCACCGTCGACGCGCTCGCGACGCTCGTGCGGCGGGCGTGGCTGCAGGGCACGCCGGTCCGCGTCCTCGGCTCGGGAGCGAACCTCCTCGTCGCCGACGAGGGCGTCGACGGCATCGTCGTGAAGCTCGACGCCCCCTGCTTCACCGAAAGCCTGACGAACGCGAAGGGCGAGGTCGAGGCGATGCGGGTCGGGGCGGGCGCCGACCTCGCGAAGACCCTCAACGAGGCGACCCGCCGCGGGCTCGAGGGCCTTTCCCACCTCGCGGGCATCCCGTCGTCGATCGGCGGCGCGATCCGCATGAACGCCGGCGGCCGCTACGGCGCGACCGGCGACACCGTCCACTCGGTCGGCTGCCTCTCGCGGTCGGGCGAGATCCGCGTCTACCCGGCGTCGGAGCTCCGCTTCGGCTACCGCGAGACGAACATCCCCGATCCGATCGTCCTCTGGGCGGCCTTCCGCCTGCAGCAGGTCGATCCGGTCGCGCTGCGGGACCGGGTCATGGAGATCATGAACTACAAGAAGAGCACGCAGCCGCTCGCCGAGAACTCGGCGGGCTGCATGTTCCGCAACCCGACGCTGCCGGGCGGCGAGCGGACGAGCGCCGGCCGCCTCATCGACGAGGCGGGCCTCAAGGGCACCTCGGTCGGGGGCGCGGCGATCTCGATGCGGCACGGGAACTTCGTGACGGTCGAGCGCGGCACCCGCACCGCCGACGTGCTCGAGCTCGTGCGCCGGGTGCAGGTGCAAGTCCGCGAGGTGCACGGCGTCGAGCTCGTGCGCGAAGTCGTCTTCTGGAGCCGCGAGGGCGGCGACGGTCCCGAGGGGGAGGCACGCTGATGGGACAGGGAACGGGGAGGATCCGGGTCGCGGTGCTCATGGGCGGCCCCGACGCCGAGCGCGAGGTCAGCCTCCAGAGCGGCGAGCAGGTCGCGATGGCGCTCGGGAACGACCCGTCGATCGAGGTGGTGCGTCGCGTCGTCGATCGTCCGACCGCCGCCGAGATCGCCTCGCTCGGGGTCGACGTGGTCTTCCCGGTGCTGCACGGGCCGTTCGGCGAGGGCGGCCCGATGCAGGAGATTCTCGAGGCGACGGGCCTGCCCTACGTCGGCTGCCGGCCGAAGGCCGCGGCCCTCGCGATGGACAAGCTCGCGACGAAGATGCTCGCCGACCAGGTGGGCGTGCCGACGCCGGGCTCCCGCGAGGTGCGGCCGGGCGAGCCGATCGACCTCGAGCCGCCGCTGGTGCTGAAGCCGGCGAACGAGGGCTCGTCGGTCGGGCTCCGCATCTGCCGCGACCGGGCCGCCGTCGAGGCCGCCCGCCGCGAGCTCGAGCCGGTGACGCCGCGGCTCATGGCCGAGCGGTACATCCGCGGCCGCGAGGTGACGGTGGGCGTGATCGACGGGAAGGTCCTCCCGATCATCGAGATCCGCCCCGCCGTCGAGTTCTACGACTACGAGGCGAAGTACACCCGCGAGGACACCGCGTACCTCCTCGATCCCGAGCTGCCGCCCGGCGTCGCCGACGCCCTCCGCCGCCACACCCTCGCGGTCTGGGAGCGGCTCGGCTGCCGGCACCTCGCCCGGGCCGATTTCCTCGTCGATTCCGCGGCGCCGCACGTGCCGTGGTTCCTCGAGATCAACACCATGCCGGGCATGACCACGCACTCGCTCGTTCCGAAGGCGGCCCGCCACGCGGGCACCGACATGACCGCGCTGTGCGGCGGCCTCGTCCGCCGCGCGATCGCCGACGGCGTCCGGCCGTCAGCGCTCTCGGCCCGGTGACCGCGCCGCT
>JBEIUL010000022.1:0-13188 GCA_040374395.1 Phycisphaeraceae bacterium | reverse complement strand
GCGACCGTCACCGCAACCGCGAGCCGCGAAGCGGCGAGCGCGAAAAATCGTGACAGCCGTCCGCGGCCCGGGCCCGGAACGACGAGGCCATGCCTCGTCGTCGTCTCCAGATGGGCGCCATCGCGCGACGGCCACTGCCGGTGCCATCATCCGCCTGCGGGGCCATCGGCTGCGGCGTGCTTCCACGGCGAGATATGGCCTCGTCGTTCCCCCTCACCCCACGTTCGCCAGCCAGTCGCGAAGCCTCGCGGTGCCGTCCGACGCGTCGCCCCGCTCGACCGCGACGGTCGCGGCGAAATGGGCCTCGGTCGGCCGCCCGAGCATCGACCGCCAGCAGGCGAGCAGGAAAAAATCGTTCGCGTCGGACGACGCCTGGCGGGTCGTGACCCGCGCCGCCGACTCGAGGCCCTGCAGCCGCGCGGCCAGTTCCGGTGAGATCGGCAGCCGCCCGAGCGTCGACGCGTCGATCGCGACGGCCCGCCGCAGCGTCGCCGCGGCACCGGCGGTGTCACCGAGGTTCGCGAGGGCGATCGCGTAGCCGGCGAGCGGGCGCGGATCGTCCGGCCGGTCGTCGTGCAGCGAGGCGAAGAGTTCGGCGGCGGTCCGCGGGAATCCCTCGGCGAGCAGGGCCCATGCCTCGCTCTCGATAGCGCCCATCGGCGCGACCGGACCGGCGGTCGGCGGAGCGAGAACCGTGACGGTCGCCGGCGTCTCCTCGACCACCGTCACCACCGTGACCGGCTCGACCGGTACCGTCACCGCGACGATCGCCGGGTACGGCGCCCACGCGACGTAGGGCGACCACGCATAGCCACCCCACCACGGGCCGCACGGGTTCCAGCACGGGATGCTCGGATACCACCCGCAGTTCACGAGCGAGATCGACGTGCTCCACCACGGGCCGACGTAAGGGCTGCATCCGCCACCCCAGCCGTACCAGCCGCTCCACGCGGGACCGCACCCGTACCACGGCCCGGGCCACGCGCAGCCGCCCCAGCCCGACGACCAGCCCGACGAGTAGCCGAGCGAGAAGCCGAAGCCACCCGAGCCGAACGCGAGGCCGAGGCTCCAGCCGCCACTCCAACCGCCGCCCCAACCACCGCACGTGTTCCACCACGGGTTGCCGCACCCGTTCCACGACGGTCCCCACCCGTACGCATCGGGGTACCACCACCCGTTGGTTCCGTTCCAGACGTTGACGGTTCCGTTGTTCACGAACACGTCGCCGTTCACGACGATCGTGTCGTGATTGGTGCCCGTCCCGTCGCCGGCCCCGAAGTCGCGCGAGGGCGGCGGCGGAGGAAGCGGTGGTACCGGGGTCGGCTTGCCGGTCGAGAGGTCGGGGACGCCTGGCTTCGGGTTCGCGACGAGGTCGCCCTTTGTATCGCCCGTGACCACGGGCGGTACCGGCGGCAGCGAGGTCCGGGCTCGCGTGTCGGTCGATTCCGAGCCGGTCGGCGTGATGGCGGCCCGGCCGTTGCCGCGCGAGGTTCGATCGATCGGCGCCGCCGTTCGCCCGGCGACCGAGATGTCGGGGCTTGGCTTCGGGTTGGGCTTCGGAAGCGGTCGGCCGCCGTCGAACGTACGGGTGCGGAGGTCGGTCGACGTCGGGGTCGACGTGGTTCGGGTTCGGGGGGAAGCCACCGCATCCGGAACCACGTCCGGCCGGGGTGGCATCGCGATCGGCTTCGAACCCGTTCCGCGCGGGCTCGCGGGCGAGCCGGTTCGGGGCGTGGTCGCCGGCGGATCGGGCATGGCCACCGTCGGGGGGCGCGAGCTTCGCGGCGTCGAACCGACCCGGCCGGAGGGCGGCGGCGCGGTGACGGTCGGCGGCGTCGGCTTCGGAGGCGCGTTCATCCGCGGCGGTGCCGGCGCCGGCCTGGTGCGGACGTCCGGGACGTTCACCACCGGTGGACGCGACGGCCCCGGCCGCGAAGAGGGTGACGAGACCCGCGGCGACGCGATGGTGGTCGGCGGTGCCGCCACGCGCGGCGACGGCATGGTGGCCGGCGGCGCCGACATCCGCGGCGATCCGCCCACCGTCGGCGGCGAGGCCTTCTGGCCGAACGCGTCGCTTGCGAGTAGGGCCAGTGCCACCGCGCTCGCGATCCCGACGTGTCGGGCGAGCGAAATCTCGGTGCGGGCGGTGCGGACGGTTTCGAACGACGCGATGCCTTGGGCATCGACGAGACGGACCGGCTTCGGACGCATGACCGACCCCTTGGGCGTTGCCCGGGCGGATTGCGAGCCTTCGCGAGGCGCGAGGCGGCGGCAGTCGACGCCTCGAGGAAGGCATCATTCCCGGTTTCCGGCCGGAAGGGAAGGTCGAGGTGCCGAAAAGCGGCACGACCCCCGCCCCAGGGAGGTGGGGCGGGGGTCGTGAAGGCCGGAGCGGGATTTGAACCCGCGAATAACGGATTTGCAATCCGTCCCCTTAGGCCACTTGGGTATCCGGCCGGTGGGTGACCGTGAGCGGTAGGCCGCCCGTCGGCGGGCATCTTGGCAAGGACCCCCCGGTGCGTCAATCGGTGGGAGGGAGTTGTCCCAAGAAAGGACGAGGGTCATCGGCGATTTTCCCGTCTGGCTGCACCGTGTGACACCGAACGCGGCGACAAAGGCGTCGCCCGAGGTCCCGACCGGTCGGCGGTCGACCGTGAACCGCTACCCTTCGGCCATGCGTTCCGGTCGGAGGTTCCAACACGGCCTGGCGGCGATCGTCGCGATCGCGACCGTCGACGTCGTCTCCCCGGCGATCGCCCAGGCGCCCGCGGCCGCGACCCCGGCGTCCGCGCCCCGCCGCCGGCCGGCCCTCCTGCGGGAGGGCGCGATGCTCTCGCTCGCCCGCGGTCGCGTCGAGCCGATCGCCGAGGGCGGCTGGCGCTTCGTGCCCGACCTTCGCGATGCGAACGGCCTCGAGCGCGAGTTCATCCTGCTGCCGAATCCGGTGCTCGAGGACGTCGTCCGCCTCGCGAACCGTCCGGAATCCGCGAAGCGGCCGGTCGAGGTGAGCGGCGAGATCCTGACCTACGGCGGTCGCAACTGGCTGCTGCTGTCGTTCACCTCGCCCATCGCCGAGGCGACGCCACCGTCGTCGCCGCCGCCGCCGACCGCGCCGGCCCGGCCCGCGCCCCGGCCCGACGACGAGGAGCGGATCGCCGACGAGCTCGAGCGGAAACTGCTCGAGCAGGTCGGGAACGTCCCCGCCTCGCTGGCCCCGTCCGAGGCCGAACTCGCGGCCGCGGCGACCGGCCCCGCCCCGATCGCGAACGGCTCGCTCCTCCAGTCGCGCCGTGGCCACCTTGTCCGCGACACCGCGACCGGCGGAACGCGGTTCGTGTTCACGCACCAGCGCGAGGCCATCGAGCCAGCGTCGCTCGTCCTCTTGCCGTGCCGGATGCTCGAGGTCGCCGAGGCACGCCTGCGGCAGACCGAGGGGAATCCCGCGCTGGTCGTGACCGGCACCGTGGTCTCGTTCG
This sequence comes from Phycisphaeraceae bacterium, assembly GCA_040374395.1. Classification (GTDB taxonomy): domain Bacteria; phylum Planctomycetota; class Phycisphaerae; order Phycisphaerales; family SM1A02; genus JBEIUL01. The sequence continues at coordinate 9,712 of JBEIUL010000022.1, read as the reverse complement.
CGGGCCGCAACTACCTGCGGCCGACCGCGATCCGGTTCGCCGCGGAAGGGAAGGGGCTCGACCCGTGAGCGGTTCGCCCCGCTGTCCGTATTGCGGCCAGCCGCTCGAGGTCGTGCAGGTTCACGGCCACGGTCAATGCCGCCGCTGCGGGACCAACATCGATCCCTGCTGCGGCGGCGAGTGCGTGATGACTCCGGACGAGCGGGCCGAGCGGCCGCGCGACGTCACTGGTTCACGGTGACCTTGACCATCTTCGGGGCCTTCGCCGGCGTGCCCGAACGCTGGTCCTTCAGCGGCGTCGCGGCGATCTTGTTCACCGCATCCATGCCCGAGGTGACCTTGCCGAACGCCGTGTACTGCTTGTCGAGGTGACGGCAGTGCTCGCGGGTGAGGCAGACGAAGAACTGGCTGCCGGCGCTGTCGGGGTGCGACGAGCGGGCCATCGAGAGGACGCCGGGCACGTGCTCGCGGTCGTTGAACTCGGCCTTCACGGTCCAGCCCGGCCCGCCGGTGCCGGTGCCCTGCGGGCAACCGCCCTGGATCACGAAGCCGGGGAGGATCCGGTGGAAGGTCAGGTTGTCGTAGTAGCCCTGCTTCGCGAGCTTCAGGAAGTTCTCGGCGTGCTTGGGGGCGACGTCATCCCAAAGCTCGACGGTGACGGGTCCGAACTCGGTCTCGATGGTGGCGGTGGGGTAGGCCATGGGGCGGGAAGTGTAGGGGAAACCGCCGTCGACTTCCGGCCTCAGCGATCGGGCTCGGTCCGGGCCGGCGTCGCGTCGGTCGCCGTGACCCGCGCGTCGGGGCGTCCGCGCCCGGGCGTCCTCGACGGCGCGGGCACGAGCTCGGCCGAGATCACCTTCACCGGCTGCGTCGGCCGCCCGGTCGCGAGGTCGGCGATCTCGCCGTCGCTGATCCGCAGGATCGCGTCGCGGCCGTCGACCGCCCAGCCGAACGCGCAGTACTGCGTGTCGAGCCGCGCCGTGCCCTCGCGCGAGAGGCCAAAGAAGAACTGGCTGCCCGCGGTGTCGGGCAGGTCGCCGCGGGCCATCGAGATCACGCCGAAATCATGGACGAGTCGGCTGCGCTCGAACGGCAGGTCGTAGCCCGGTCCGCCGTCGCCGGTGCCGCTCGGGTCGCCGCCCTGGATCACGAACGGCCGGCCCTCGCGGTCGAGCTTCACCACGCGGTGGAAGGTCGTGCCGTCGTAGAGGCCGTCCTCGGCGAGCTCGCGGAAGTTCCACGCGGTGTTCGGGGCGACGTCCGGGGCGAGCGCGACGCGGATGTCGCCGGCCTCGGTGTGCAGCACGACGTCGCGATCGGGGTAGATCCGCAGTCCGCTCCGCACGATCGGCTCGCCCGCGGTCCAGAGCGCCTTCAGCCGCTGGTGCTCGGGGTTGTCGGGCTCGAGCAGCTCGTCGCCCCAGCCGACGATCCGCGTGTAGGGCGTCTTTCCGTCCGGCCGAAGCGCGGGGCCGGTGCGGACCGCCGGCCTCCCGATGAGCGGCTGCACGACCCACGGCGAACCGATCGGCACGTCGCCCTTCGCGAGCTGCAGCCAGCGGACGTCCTCCATCGTCGCGAGCGACGGGAGGTTCGTGACGAGGTCGACGTGCTCGTCGCCGCGGGCGGTGGCCCGCCCGGTCACCGCACCCCCGGCGTCGAGCAGCAGGAGGTCGAACTCCTGGTCGGCCGAGGCGCCCTTCACGTGCGCCAGGATCGGCCGACCCGGCGGATGGAAGAGCTTCCCGATCTCGATCGAGGGCCCCTGCGCGAGGCCGGACCGGCTGGCGAGGATCGCGAGGGCGGCGAGCGCCGCGGCGGCGGGGGCGTACGGCGGATTCGGCATGGCTCCTCCGTATGATGCCGATCCCATGGCCGCCGTCCACCCGAAGGCCCCTCCCCGTGCGGACATCGTCTCGACCCGGCTCATCGTCGGGCTCGAGATCCACGTCGAGCTCGCGACCCGGACCAAGATGTGGACGCGGGTCGCCAACGCCGCCGACCCCGCGAACTACGAGGCCGAGCCGAACTCGCTGGTCGACGCCGTCGTCGCCGCGCTGCCCGGGTCGCTGCCGGTGATGAACCGGCGGGCGGTCGAGATGTCGATGATGGTCGGCCTCGCCCTCAATTGCGAGATCGCCCGCTTCTCGAAGTGGGACCGGAAGAACTACTTCTACCCCGACCTCCCGAAGGGCTACCAGATCTCGCAGTACGACCTGCCGCTCTGCGGCGACGGCGCGGTCGACCTGCCGCTGCCCGATGGCTCGACGCGGCGGATCGGGATCATCCGCGCCCACCTCGAGGAGGACACCGGCAAGCTCGGCCACGAGCTGCCCGGCGGCGGCGAGTATCCCGGTTCGCTCGTCGACCTCAACCGCGCCGGCACGCCGCTGCTCGAGATCGTCACCGCCCCCGACTTCACCGGCGCCGACGAGGTCGTCGCCTTCGCCCGCGAGCTGCGGAACATCTGCCGTTTCCTCGGCGTGACCGAGGGCATCATGCAGCGCGGCCACATGCGGTTCGAGCCGAACGTGAACGTGGTCATCACGACCGCCGACGGGCACGAGTTCCGCACGCCGATCGTCGAGATCAAGAACCTGAACTCGTTCCGGGCCGTCAAGGGCGCGATCGAGCACGAGGCGAGGCGGCAGGTCGACGAGTGGAAGGAGTCCGGCCGCGTGATGGGCCGCGGCATGAAGAGCACCCGCGGCTGGGACGACGTCGCGATGCGCACCGTGCTGCAGCGCGAGAAGGAAGACGCCCACGACTACCGGTACTTCCCCGATCCCGATCTGGTGCCGGTCGTCGTCGACGACGCGTGGCGGGAGTCGGTGCGGTCGACGCTGCCCGAGCTGCCGATCGCGCGGCGGGCCCGCTACGTCGCCGACTTCGGGCTGCCCGCGAAGGATGCCCTCGCCCTCACCGACGAGCGCGACGCGTGCCTCCTCTTCGACGCCGCGGCCCTCGCGGCGGCCGCGGGCGGGGCGTTCGGCTCGGCCCGCGACGCGGGGTTCGCGGCGGGCAAGCTCATGCTGAACAACATCGCCAAGCGGGCGAACGAGCTCGGCGTCGAGATCGCCGAGCTCGGGCTGTCCGCCGGCCAGGTCGCGGCGGTGCTGGGCCTGCGGGAGAAGGGGACGATCGGCGCCCAGGCCGTCGACCCGCTGCTCGCCGAGTTGACGGCGGGCTCGCGCGGCGCCGACCCGCAGGCGATCGCCGAGCGGCTCGGCCTGCTGCAGGTCCGCGACGAGGCCGCGATCGACGCGTGGGTCGCGGCCGCGATCGAGCAGAACCCGCAGTCGGTCGCCGACCTCAAGGCCGGCAAGGCCTCGGCGGTCGGTCGCATCGTCGGCGCCGCCATGAAGCTCTCGGGCGGGAAGGCCGACGCCAAGGAACTGCCGCGGCGGATCCGCGCGGCGCTGGGGCTTCCCGATGCCTGAATCCGCCCCTATTCCCGCGCCGATGCCGAGCGCCATGGACGCCGACATCGACCGCACCATCGTCTCGAGCGAGGCGATCCAGCGCCGCGTCGCCGAGCTCGCGGCCGACATCAGCCGCGACTATGCGAACGTCGACCGCGAGGGCGGCCTCGTCGTGGTGCCGGTGATGACCGGGGCGTTCATGTTCCTCGCCGACCTCGTGCGGCACCTTCCGCAGCGGATCCGCGTGAGCGTGGTGACGGTCTCGAGCTATCCCGGCCAGTCGACCGCGAGCAAGGGCGCCGCCCTGGTCGGCATGCTGCCGGGCGACCTGACCGGCCGGCACGTGCTGGTGATCGACGACATCCTCGACTCGGGCCAGACGCTGCGGCTGCTGCGCGGCGAGCTCGAGCGGCGCGGGCCGCGCTCGCTGCGGTGCGCGGTGCTGCTCCGCAAGCCGATCCCCGCGGCGAGCGCCGTTCCCTGCGAGTACGTCGGCTTTGACATCCCCGACGAGTTCGTCGTCGGCTACGGCCTCGACTACGACGGCTACTACCGCAACCTGCCGTACATCGGTTCGCTGAAGGAGACGGCGCGGTGAGCCCGTCGCGGCGGATGGCCGCCGCGACCGCGGCCCCGGCCCCGGCGATCGAGGCCGACCTCGCCGACACGCTCGAGCCGGGCGAGACGATCCTGCTCATGGCCCGCCCGAGCCCGCTGCTCGTGCCCCTCGGGCCGCTGGTGTCGATCCTCTGGATCGCGGTCCTCAGCCTGTTCCTCGCCTGGCTCGACCGCCGCTTCGGCTGGATCCCGTGGCGCGACAACCACGTCCTGCTGCTCGGCGTGGTGCTCGCGTCCGCGCGACTCGGCTGGCAGGCCGCCGAGTGGACCGGCCGGCTCTACGTGCTCACCGATCGCCGGGTCGTGCGGCGCGGCGGGCTCGGCCGGGTGGGCGTGCAGGAGATTCTCCTCGTCGACCTCGCGCCGCCCGGCGTGTTCCGCAACCCGGCCGAGCGGTTCGCGGGCGCGGGCACGGTTTCGCTCGAGCGCGAGCGGGGCGGCGGTTTCGCGTGGGAGTGGGTGTCCGATCCCGAGTCGATCCGGCAGGCGATCGCCGACGCACGTTCGCGGTACGGCCGTCGCTGAAACGCGTCGCGCGGTCAGTCGACCGCGGGCGTCAGGAACTCGCGGAGCGACTGGGGCGACGAGAACGCGACGCGCGACTCGCCGATCGAGTGGAGACCGGGGAAGTCGCCGCCGCCCATCGCGACCGGCCGGCCGCCGATCGTGCCGATCACCGGCTCGCGGGCCGCATCATCGGATCCGGTGAAGACCATCGGCCGCGGCCGGTCGAACTGCTCGACGGTGCCGAGCGTTCCCGACCCGCCGTACCAGCAGCCGAACGTCGCGATCGCCGCGAGCGAGCCGGCGCCGACGCCGGCCCAGCGGGGCAGCGGCAGGCGGAAGGCGAGGGCGGTCCAGGCCGCGCTCGCGAGGAGCAGCATCCAGTCGAGGCCCGCGATCCGCTCGAGGCGGGCGAGCCACTCGGGGAATTGCTTCGAGTCGAGCAGTCCCGCCGCGAGGACGTCGCCGCGGGTGGTCCCGCCGAGCCACAGGAGGATGCCGAGCGAGATCGCCGCCGAGGTCGCGGCGGCCGCCGCGGCCAGCGCGGTCGAGCCTCCGGTGCGGGCGGCGTCGGGTCGTGCCGCCACGAGCGAGGCCACGGGCACGACGAGCAGCAGGAAGCCGAGACCGAACCACGCGCCCTCGAGGCTCGCAAGGTCGACGATCGCACCGGGAGCCGCGACGAGCATGCGGAACCCGCTCGCGAGACCGAGATCATCGGAGACCCGCAGGCCCTCGCCGCCGACCAGCGACGCGAACCGGTTCTCGCCGAGATGGCCTCCGAGCCACGCGGCCGCGGCCAGCGGGAGGACCCAACGCCCCGGGCCCGCCCGTCGCGCCGCCCCCGCGTCGCCGGCGCGGGTCACGACCACCCGCGTCACGGGAGCTTCGGGCAAGGCGTTCGGGTCGATCGGTGCGGGCATCGGTGGACGTCCGGACATCGGCGTTTCCCGGCCGGGAATGTTGCCTTTCCCGTCGGGGATGCTGGGGGTCAGGACCGCGTGAGATCCCGCCCCCACGGGGTCGCCGCCCGCGGGTCGGGCAGCCGCTCGCCCATCCGTGCCAGCGCGGCCCGGTCCTCGTCGCCGAGGGTCGAGGCGTCGGCCACGACCTTGAGCGCCGCGTAGTAGTCGCCGGCCTCGCCGGCGGCGTTCACGATGCCCTTGCCCTTGGCCCGGAGTCTCGATCCGCTCGCGGTTCCCGCCGGGACCTTGAGCTTCACGGTCCCCTCCAGCAGCGGCAGCTCGACGGTCGTGCCCAGCGTGGCCTCGACGAACGTGATCGGCACCTCGATCGAGAGGTCGAGGCCGTCGCGGGTGAACCATGGATGCGGGGCGATCTTCACCGTCACGATGAGGTCGCCGGGCGGCCCACCGAACGAGCCGGCCTCGCCCTTGTCCTTGATGCGCATCCGCCCGCCGTCGGGAAAGCCCTTCGGGATCTTGAGGTCGACGGTCTCGCGGACGCCGCTCGGTCCGGTGTAGCCGATGCCCTGCGTCCCGCCCGCGGCCGCGGTCGAGAAGGGGACGGTGATCTCCATCTCGAGATCCTCGCCCGGCATCGGCGGCATCCCGCGGTCGCCCCGCGGGGCCCGCGGCCCGCGCGCTCCCCGGCCGCCGCGTCCGCCGCCGAAGAGGTCGCCGAAGATCGACTCGAACGATTCGGGGTCGACCTCGCCCCAACTCGCCGGACCGGCACCCGTCCCCCGTCGCCCGCCGCCGCCCGTCGCGCCCGGCCCGACTCCCGCGTGGCCGTACTGGTCGTAGGCCTGCCGCTTCGCCGTGTCCGACAGCACGTCGTAGGCCTCCTGCACCTCGGCGAACTTCGCGCTCGCGTCGGGGGCCTTGTTCACGTCGGGGTGGAGTTTCCGGACGAGCTTCCGGTGCGCCGACTTGATGTCCTCGTCCGAGGCCGAGCGGGGGACGCCGAGGATCTCGTAGTAGTCGCGAGGCATGGCGCGAGCCGAAGTATACGGACCGCGAAGCGTCGAGAACCCAAGGCCGAATCCGTACACTCCCCCCGATGTCCTGCCGTCCCGACGCCGAATCCGCCTCGCCGGTTCGGATCCCGCTCCAGGTCCTTGCCCCGCCGAAGCCTCCGCGGACGGCCGTCCCCCGACGCCGGCTCTGGGTGCTGGTCGCGGTGAACGTCTTCATGCTGCTGCACCTCGTGCAGTGGCTCGCGATGGGCGTGACCCTCGCCCCGATCGAGCCCAGCGAGGCGATGGAGACCGCCAAGGAGGGCATCGTCACGGTCGGGGCGGTGTTCTTCGCGGTGGCGATCCTCTCGACGGCGATCCTCGGCCGCTGGTTCTGCGGGTGGGGCTGCCACGTCGTGGCCCTGCAGGACGGCTCGCTCTGGCTGCTGAGGAAGTTCGGCATCCGGCCGAAGCCGTTCCGCTCGCGGTACCTCATGCTGCTCCCGCTCGGCCTGGCCCTCTACATGTTCGCGTGGCCGCCGTTCTACCGCTTCGCGATCGCGCCCTACGTGCGGCCCGAGGTCGCCTGGCCCGCGACGTGGCAGGGCTTCACGGCGGGGCCGACCATCGTCGAGAACTTCTGGCAGACGTTCCCGGGCATCCTGATCGCGGTGCCGTTCCTGCTCGTCTGCGGCTTCCTGTGCGTCTACTTCCTCGGGGCCAAGGGCTACTGCACCTACGGCTGCCCGTACGGCGGCTTCTTCGCGCCGCTCGACGAGATCGCCCCCGGCCGCATCGTGGTGAACGACTCGTGCGAGGGCTGCGGGCACTGCACCGCGGTGTGCACGAGCAACGTGCGGGTGCACGAGGGGGTCCGCGACTTCGGGATGGTCGTCGATCCCGGCTGCATGAAGTGCATGGACTGCGTGAGCACCTGCCCGAACGAGGCGCTGAGCTTCGCCTTCGCGCGGCCCGCGGCGGCCCGTGCGGCCCGGGAAGGCCGCACGCCGAAGCCCCGCACCTACGACCTGACCCGCGGCGAGGAGATCGCGTTCCTCGCCGTGGGCGTCGGTTCGTTCCTCGCCGTCCGCGGCGTCTACGGGATGGTGCCGCTCCTCTTCGCGAGCGGCATCGCGGCGATCGTGACCTACCTCGCGTGGATGTCGTGGCGGGTGCTTCGCGAGCCGAACGTGCAGTTCCGCGGGCTCAAACTCTCGAGCCGCGGCCGCCACACCAAGGCCGGCGTGGCGTGGGTGCTCGGCACGCTCGCGATGCTCATGCTCGTGATCCACTGCGGGATCATCCAGGCATCGCTCGCGACGGCCCGGGTGCTCGATGGCGGCATCGACCTGCCGCCCGAGGCCTACCTCTCGTCGACGCCGATGACCCTTGACGACGCGACCCGGCGCCGGGCCGAACTGGCCATCGACTGCTACGCGGCCGCCCAGCCCATCAGCGCGGGCGGCCTCGCCCTGAGTTCCGCGTACCAGCGGGAGATCGAGCTGAAGGTGGTCCGCCTCCGGGCGATCCTGCAGCAGTACGTGCGGGCCGAGTGGATGCTCCGGGGCATCGCGGCCCGGGAAGGGCTCGACCAGGGACTCGCGGCCGGCATCGCCCGGCTCACCCTTGCCCGCGGCCAGGAGGACGAGGCGTTCACGTATCTCGCCGAGACGGTGCGGGCCAACCCCGATTGGGAAGCGCTCGCCGACGAGTGGCTCGTCGCGCTGCGATCGGCCGGGCGCACCGACGAGGCGATCGCCGAGGCCCGCGCGGCGATCGTGCGGCGCCCCGAGTCGCTGCTCCTGATGCGCCGGGCGTCGCTCATCCTCATGGAGGAGGGCTCGCCCGCCGACGTCGCGGAAGGCGTGCGGCTGACCGAGCGGACGCTCGAGATCGAGCCGCGGAACCCGTTCGCCTGGCAGGCCCTCGCCCTCGGGTTCGAGAAGCTCGGCCGCTTCGACGAGGCCGAGCGGGCCCTTCGCCGCGGGCTCGAGATCGAACCCGGCGAATGGCGGATCCGCCAGGCCCTCGGGCAGTTCCTGATGTCGCACGACCGGGCCGAGGAAGGCGCGGCCGAACTGAAGCGGGCGGTCACCGAGCGCGAGGCCGAGGCCGCGGCGAACCCCCGGACGAGGTGACCGGACACGGTGCGTTGAATCAAGGTGAAGGACGGCGTCAGGCGCCGCGCGGTGCGGCGGCGGCCGCCGGGTTCTCGGCGGCGCGGAACAGCCCGTACACCTGGTCGGCGCTCGTCGCCGAGTAGCAGGAGTTGCGGAACTGCACGTTCGTCATCAGCTTGCTCACCCGGCCGAGGGCCTGGATGTGTTCGGCGATGCGGTCGGCGGGCGAGACGAGCAGGATGATCATCTGCACCGGCTTGCGGTCGATCGAGCCGAACTCGAGCGGCTGCGCCGGCTTCCCGATCGCCATGGTGAGGGCGCGGGCCGACGAGCTCTTCCCGTGCGGGATCGCCAGTCCCTCGCCGATGCCGGTCGATCGCTGCTGCTCGCGTTCCCACACCGCCCGCTTGAGCGACGGGGCGTCGGTGACGATGCCGCGGGCGGCGAGCAGGTCGATGAGCTCGTCGATCGCCGCCTGCTTGTGCGTCGCGGCGAGCGGGACCTTGATGGCCTCGGGGGAGAGGATGTCGAGGATGTTCATCCGGTCCGGCTCGGCGGTGGGGCGAGAGCGGCGGATGGTACCAGTCCCGGACCGCCGGACGTGAGAGTTCCGTGCGGATTCATTCGCGGGAGGCGACCGAATGGAACCCGCCATCGACGTACGACGATGCCGGATCGCCCGGACGACCTTCCGGGAACCGCTGCCGCTCGGCGACCGTGGCGAGCCCGCCCCGTCGACGCAGCCACTCCGCCTGCCGGGCGTTCTCGGCGGGCTCGAGGCTGCACGTCGCGTAGAGCACCGCTCCGCGGGGCGAGAGCAAGGGCAGGGCTCCCTCGGCGATCTCCCGTTGCAGCTCGAGCAGCGAATCGAGGCGGTCCCGCGTGAACCGGTATCGGGCCTCGGGGCGGCGCGGCAGCACGCCGGTGTTCGTGCAGGGAACGTCGAGCACGACGAGGTCGGCCTTGCCGAACCAGCCGGTGACTTCGCCCGGATCGACGGCCCGGATGCGCCCGCCTGACCGCTCGTGCTCGCGGCCGAGGGCGGCGAGGTCGCGGCGTCGGGCCGCGTCGATGTCGGTGGCGATGACCTCGGCCGACGGGAACGCGGCGGCGAGCTGCCGGGTCTTCGT
>JBEIUL010000081.1:0-8174 GCA_040374395.1 Phycisphaeraceae bacterium | reverse complement strand
GTCGGCCTCGTTGAAGGTCGTGAGCGTGGCGGTCGTCTGCTGGCTATCGACGAGCCGCTCGGCGATCCGCTGGCGGAGCCTGGTCATCTTCTCGACGCGGACGTTCCGCGTTCCGCCGACCGGCGGGGGCAGGGGAATCGCCGCCGGCATCGAGGTGGCGGCCGCGGCCCTCGTCGGGGGGGGCACCGGCGCGGGCGTCGCCGCCGCGATCACGTCGGCCTTCATCACGCGGCCCGCGGGGCCCGAGCCCTCGAGCGCCGCGATGTCGACGCCCTTGTCGGCGGCCATCTTCTTCGCGACCGGGGTCGCACGGACCGGAGCGGCCGCCGGAGCCCCGGCCGCCGGCTTCGCCTCGGTCGTCGCCGCCGCAGCCGCTGTACCGGCCGGCCGCGCCGCCTTCTCGTCGACGCTCGCGACCACCGCCCCGACCTTCTGCTCGGAGCCGCCCTTCGCGGTGACCTTCAGCACGCCCGCCGCCGGCGCGAGCAGCTCGAGCGTCGCCTTGTCGCTCTCGATCTCGTTGAGCAGCTCGTCCTTCTCGACCCAGTCACCGTCCTTGCGCTTCCACTGGCCGAGGGTGACCTCGGAGATCGACTCGCCGGGACTGGGGATGGTGACGTTGATGGCCATGGGTCGGAAGGGTAGGGGGAAGCGAACGGGGCGGGAAGTCCGTGCCGGATCAGTCCTGGTCGGAGGACTTGCCGCCCTTGGCGGCCGGCTTCTGGCTCGATGCCTTGCCGCCGGCGGCAAGGGCGTCGTTCACGATCCGCTCCTGCTGCTCGGTGTGGACCTTGAGCGAACCCGTCGACGGCGAGGCGCTGTCGCGGCGGCCGGCGTATTCGAGGGTCAGGCCCATCTGCTCGCGGGCGATCGTCTCGACGAAGCGGAAGGCGCCCATGTTCCGGGCCTCTTCCTGCGCCCAGACGAACCGCTCGGCCTTCGGGAACGCGGCCAGCACCTTGGCGAGCGTCGCGTCGGGGAACGGATAGAGCTGCTCGAGCCGGACCACCGCGACGTTCTTCACCTCGGCCTTCGCCCGCCGCTCCATGATCTCGTGGGCGATCTTGCCCGAGCAGAGGACCACGCGGGTCACCGATGCGGGGTCGTGCGCGCCCTCCTGGCCGGCCGCGTACATCGGGTCGGGCAGGACCGTGCGGAACTGGCCACCGACGAGCTCGCGCAGCCGGCTCTGCGCCGCCGGCAGGCGGAGCATGCTCTTCGGCGTCATGACCACGAGCGGCTTCCGGAACTTCTGCGTCACCTGGCGACGCAGCAGGTGGAAGATCTGGGCCGAGGTCGTCGGGTAGCAGACCTGGATGTTGTCGTCGGCGCACAGCTGCAGGTACCGCTCGAGCCGGGCCGACGAGTGCTCGGGGCCCTGGCCCTCGTAGCCGTGCGGCAGCAGCAGCGTGAGGGCGTTCGCCCGCCGCCACTTGATCTCGCCGCTCGCGATGAACTGGTCGATGATGATCTGGGCGCCGTTGGCGAAGTCGCCGAACTGGGCCTCCCAGAGCACCAGCGCGCCCGGGTCGGTCAGGGCGTAGCCGTACTCGAAGCCCATGCACGCGCACTCGGTGAGCGGGCTGTTGTGGATCTCGAACGCCGCCTGGTTCGCCCCGAGGTGCTCGAGCGGGAAGTGCCGCTCGCCGGTCTCCTGGTCACGCACCACCGCGTGGCGATGGCTGAACGTGCCGCGGCGGACGTCCTGGCCGGTGAGCCGCACGCGGTGCCCCTCGAGCAGGAGCGACCCGTACGCGAGCAGCTCGGCGGTGGCCCAGTCGACGAGCGCGTCGTCGTTCCCGGCCATCTCGACCCGCGACTGCATGAGCTTTGCGACCACCTTGTGGGCGTTGAAGCCCTCGGGCGGCGTGCCGATCGTCTTCAGGATCTGGTCGAGCCGCGCCCGCGGCACGCCGGTCTCGACCGGATCGGGGCTGTAGCTCGGGCTGACGCCGGCCCACAGGCCCTGGAACGCCGGCACCCGCGGATGGACCGGCCTGTCCTTCGCGCGGGCCTGCGCCTCGTCCATCCTGGCCATCCGCTCGGTCCGCATCTTCGCGTACTCGTCGACGGTGACGAGCCCGGCCTCGACGAGCCGGTCGCGGTAGCGCTCGGGCAGCGTCTTCGCGGCGCGGATCGCCTTGTACATCGTGGGCTGCGTGAAGAACGGCTCGTCGGTCTCGTTGTGGCCGGCCTTGCGCCAGCCGATGAGGTCGACGAAGACGTCCTCCTTGAAGGCCTGGCGGTACTCGAGCGCGAGCCGCGCGACCCACGCGGCGCCCTCGACGTCCTCGGCGTTCACGTGGAAGACCGGCGCATCGACCGCCTTGGCCCAGTCGGTCGAGTACGGTCCGCTGCGGCCCTCTTGCGGCTCGGTGGTGAAGCCGACCTGGTTGTTCACGGTGACGTGGATCGTGCCGCCGACCTGGTAGCCCGCGAGGCGAACGAGGTTGATGCACTCGGGCACCACTCCCTGGCCGATCATCGCGGCGTCGCCGTGCAGGATGAGCGGAACGACCTGCGAGCGGTCGGCGTCGCCGATCAGGTCCTGCTTCGCCCGCACGCGTCCCATCACGACCGGGTCGACGAACTCGAGGTGCGACGGGTTGCTCGCGAGGGTCATCCGCACGCTCGCGCCCGACGACGTCGGCCGGTCGGCCGAATGGCCGGAGTGGTACTTCACGTCGCCGCCGCCGTCGGCGAAGTCCTCGGCCCAGCTCTCGTCGAACTCGGTGACGACCTGCTCGATCGTCTTGCCGAGGATGTGCACCAGGATGTTCAGCCGGCCGCGGTGGGCCATGCCGATGTCGATCTCCCGGATGCCGTTCGCCGGGGCGTTCTCGACGAGCTGGTCGACGAACGGAACGAGGGTCTCGTTGCCCTCGACGCCGAACCGCTTCTTCCCGACGAACCGCTTGTCGAGGAACTGCTCGAGCGTCTCCGCGTCGCACATCCGGCCGAGGAGCCGCTTGCGCAGCTCGGTCGACATCGGCGGCCGGCCCGCGACGGTCTCGATCCGCTTCTGGAGCCAGCGGCGACGGTGGTCGTCGGCGATCGCCATGTACTCGATGCCGATCGGGCCGCAGTAGGTCCGCTCGAGCGTCTCGAGGATCGTCGACAGCTTCGCCGGGCTGTCGATCGGCAGGTCGCCGGCGTCGAAGCTCTCGTTGAGGTTCTCGTCGCCCAGGCCGAACGCCTCGAGGGTGAGGCAGTCGGGGAACGGCCGGACCGTTCCAAGCGGGTCGAGGTGCGCCGCGAGGTGCCCGTGACGGCGGTAGGTGTCGATGAGGCGGTCGATCTTCCGCTGGAGCGAATGCTCGGCGCCGGCTCCGGCGGCCGTGGGTGCGGCGGCCGGGGCGGCGGATCGCTTCGCGGGAACTCGCGTCGCCCCGAGGTCGAACCCGGCGAAGAACTCGGCCCACTCGACGGGGACCGCGTTCCGGTCCTCCTTCCACTTCAGGTAGAGCCCATCCACGTAGTCGCTCGACCAGCCGTTGACGGCGAGGCTCGCGCGTTGCGTTCCATGACCGGGGACACCTTCGGGGGACCGTTCCGACGCCATGCTCGACTCCGTGCTGGGGACCGGTCCGCAGCCCACGACGCGGGGCGACGGTGGATCCGCCGCCGGACGCCGTTTGGGCGACCGGGCCGGTCATTGTACGGTTCCCCGTCGTGATTTTGGCCCTTCCGGATCGTTCCCGGGCCTACGCGAGGCTGACCGGATCGACGTCGACCGCCACCTGCTCGCCCGACTGGACCACGCCGCGGTTCCGGGCCTCGGTCAGGAAGCGGACGAGTTCCCCCGCCGAAGGGGCGAGAACCTCGATCTGTCGCCGGTACCGGCCCGCGATCCGCCCGATCACGCACGGGACCGGCCCGCGAAGCTCGACGGCCGTCCCGTCCGGCCGGGGGCTGTCGGCGACCACCGTGTCGAGGGTTCGCCGGAGGCCGCTGGCCACTTCCTCGCACCGCGACTCGCCCTCGTCCCGCACGATCAGCCGCGCCAGCCGCCGCGCCGGCGGCAGCCCGAACCGCTCGCGGTCGGCGATCTCGCGTCGGGCGAACTCCTCGAAATCATGCGATGCGGCGAGGGCGATCGCCGGAGCGTCGGGCTGGAACGTCTGCACGATCGCCCGGCCCGCCGCCGTCCCGCGACCGCAGCGGCCGGCGACCTGGCTCACGAGCTGGAACGTCCGTTCCGCGGCGCGGAAGTCGGGAAGCGCGAGAGCCGTGTCGGCGTTGATGACGCCGACCACGCGGACGTTCGGGAAGTCGAGACCCTTCGCGATCATCTGCGTGCCGAGCAGGACCTTCGCCTCGCCGCGCCCGAACCGCGAAAGCGACTCGTTGAGCTCGACCGCCGATCCGACCGCGTCGGCATCGAGTCGCAGCAGCCGTCCCGTGTCGGCGAGGAACGGGAACAGCCGCCAGAGTTCCTCCTCGACGCGTTGGGTCCCCTCGCCGAACAGGCTGACCTTACGGCCGCACTGCGGGCAGATCACGGGCAGCCGCTGCTCGCTCTCGCAGTGGTGGCACCGCACGAAATCATGCGTCCGCTCGGCTCCCCCGACCTCCCGCCGCATCCGGTGCATCACGAGCCGGGTGTCGCACTGGTCGCAGTCGAGCGTCCAGCCGCAGGCGTCGTCGGGGCAGGAGAGGTAGGTCGCGTACCCGCGGCGATTGAGCAGCAGGATGGCCTGCCCGCCGGCCGCGAACGACTCCGTCATGGCGTCGCGGAGCGTGGGCCCGATGAGGTGGTAGCGGGCGTCGCGGAACGCCCGTCGCTCGTGGGCGAGGTTCACGACCTGCACCTTCGGCGTGTTGAGCCCCGGCGCCCGTTGCGGCAACCGATGGAGCCGTACCGAGCCGCGTCGCGTCGCGTTCCACCAGGACTCGAGCGATGGGGTCGCGCTGCCGAGCACCACCGGACATCCCGCGAGCTGGGCCCGCCGGATCGCCACGTCGCGGCCGTGGAAGCGGGGGGCCTGGTCGGCCTTGTACGACCCGTCGTGCTCCTCGTCGACCACCACCAGACCGAGCGAGCCGTCGGGCACCGGGGCGAAGATCGCGCTTCGCGGCCCGACCACCACCTTCGCCTCGCCGGTCGCCGCGAGATACCACTGGTGGTTCCGCTGTCCGGCCGAGAGCCCGGAATGGAGGAGTGCGACCGTCTGGCCGGGGAACCGGTCGACGACCCGCCGCACGGTCTGCGGCGTCAATGCAATCTCGGGCACCAGCACGATCGCGGTCTTTCCCGCGGCGACCGTGCGTTCCACCAGCCTGAGGTAGACCTCGGTCTTGCCCGAACCCGTTACGCCGAAGACCAGATGCTGGCTGAAACCCGCCGCAAGCTCGCCGCCGATCGAGTCGACGGCCGCCCGCTGGCTCTCGGTGAGTTCGGGTGGCTGGCTCGACGACGAGCCCAACCCGCCATCGCCGGTCAGGGCCGCGACCTCGACCGGGACGTGCCGGAGCCGCACGCGGCCTGCCTTCTCGAGCGACCGGACCGCGGCGGGTGTCGTCAGTCCGGCCCGCTGCAGCAGGTCGGCAAGTTCGATCGGCTGCCCCGCGGCTTCTGCAAGCGCAGTCAGCACCGATGTTTGCAACTTCGTCGGCTTTCGACCCGCGGAGGGTGGATCCGCCTCCGCGACCGGTTCCACAAAGGTGCGGACCCGGCTTCCGACGTTCTTTCGGACCGCCGAGGGGACGATGCCGGCGAGGGTCATGCCCAGCGGGCAGCAGTAGTAAGAAGAGATCCAGCGACCGAGCTCGAGAAGTTCGGAGGGCAGCGGCCGTTGCCGAGAGTCCCGCGCGATCACCGCCTTGAGCGTCGGCGTCGCGGATTGGGCGCTGCGGCACTCTTCGGGGCTGAGGCGGCGAACCACCAGGCCGGGGGTCGGCCGGTTTCCGCGGCCCAGAGGCACGGTCACGTGCTCGCCCGCACGGAGGTCGGCCAGCGACTCGGGCACGAGATAGGTCAGGCCGTCCGGCGCGTGGTCGAACCCGCGCTCGACCGCGACAAGGACCATCCCCGCGGTCGCGGCGTCGGCCCCGGCGTTCGCCAGGGTTCCGGGTTGTTCGAAGAGCCCGTCCACCGGCGCGAGTGTAAGGGTCGTTACGGTTCCGTTCGGCGAATCCCGCCTTTTTTCCTGCGCGGGGAACTACACTTCCCGCGATGCGCCCCACGCCCGAACCCGTTCCCGCCCGCCTCGCCCTCGAAGACGGCTCGGTCTTCCACGGCCGCAGTTTCGGTTCGCCGGTCGAGGGTGTCGGCGAGGTGGTCTTCAACACCGCGATGTGCGGTTACCAGGAGGCCCTGACCGACCCGAGCTACACCGGGCAGATCTTGGTGATGACCGCCACCCATATGGGGAACTACGGCATCGCCGCCGAGGACATCGAGAGCGGCCGGCCTTGCGTCGCGGGTTTCGTGGTTCGCGAGCGGTCGCCGATCACCTCCAACTACCGGTCGCAGGACGACCTCTCGTCGTGGCTTGCCACCAACCGCATCGCGGGAATCGAGGGGATCGACACCCGGGCCCTCGTTCGAAAGCTCCGTACGCTGGGGGCGCTGCGTGGAGTCATTTCGACTGATTCCCGGCTTTCCGACCTCGATCTGGTGCGTCGCGCCGAGTCGAGCCCATCGATGGCGGGCCAGAATCTCGCGGCTCGGGTGAGTCCCGATCGTTGCGGATCGTGGACCGAGGATCTCGGCGAATGGGCCCTGGCGCCGATCGCCCCGACCGGCGGCCGCCGGTTCAAGGTGGTCGCCCTCGATTGCGGCGCCAAGCGAAACATCTACCGAAACCTCGTCGATCGAGGCTGCGAGATCGTGGTGATGCCGCACTCGGCAACGGCGAAGGAGATCCTCGCCCACAAGCCCGACGGGCTCTTCATCTCGAACGGCCCCGGCGATCCGGCGGCCGTGGCCGAGACGATCGCGACCCTCCGCGAGGTTGCGGGCAGCGTTCCGACCTTCGGCATCTGCCTCGGGCATCAGCTGCTCGCGCTGGCACTTGGAGCGAAGACGTGGAAGCTCAAGTTCGGGCATCGCGGCGCGAATCAGCCTGTGCGTAACCTGTTGACGGGCCGGGTCGAGATCACCAGCCAGAACCACGGCTTCTGCGTCGACGAGGACACGCTTCGGGCCGCGGGCGGCGAACCGACCCACCAGCACCTCAACGACGGCACTCTGGCCGGCTTCAGGCACGCGACGAAGCCCATCTTCAGTGTCCAGTACCACCCCGAAGCATCCCCCGGTCCTCACGACTCGGCGTACCTCTTCGACTGCTTCGTTCGCATCATGGAGACGCGCAAGCCCATCTCTGAGAAAGAGATGCGTGACATCCAAGCTGCCCGATCCGCGGTTCCGGCGGAAGCCGCCTCAGTCCACTGACCGTTCCGCCAACCACGTCTGCGCGAGGACGGCCTCTTGGCGGAGTGGCCTGAAAACCAACTCGGCTTGCCACCTCGGTTCCGGTGCTTGGCGTTGGTGAGGCGAGGCTCGTTGCGCACCCACCGCCCGGAACGCGATTTCCGCCGACTCTGGCATCCGCTCGGATCGCTCCGCAGGGCCCTTCCGGCCAAGACTTTCGTGTCGAGCGGTCCGCTTGCGACTCCTGCGGGCCGGAAGTAGGCTTCCCCCCTTCCTGAGGAAGGGGCCGCGCCCTTGACGGCCTTGAGGTGGTCCATCCCGAAGATCTTTCCCTGAAAGATCCTCATCAAGTCCTGACCTGCCATGGAATCATGCGGACGGCGCCCTCGGCCGCCCGTTACGGCAGGGTTTCGGAGTCCCGCATGACTCGGTTGGTTCTGTGCAAGGCGAACATCTCGCTCCCGACCCGGGAGATCTCGGCCGCGGCTCTGCTTGCCGCCTCGCTGATCGCTCCTTCGGGTCTTGGCCTGTCCGTCTCCTGGGCGAATCCGATTGCCCAAGACGCTCCGGTGCCGCAAACCCCGCCGCCTGCCGAGCCCTCGCCCAGCGAGCCCGCGGAGCCCACTGCGGAACCTCCGGCGGCCGAGCCCGCGCCGCCGGCCGAGCCCGCGCCGAGTGAACCGTCCGATCCTGCGACGGAGCCGTCCTCCGAGCCGACCGCGCCGCCGGCCGAGCCCGCGCCAGAGCCCCAAGCGGCTCCGCAGGAACCTGCTCCCGAGCCGGCACCCGCTCCGGCACC
>JBEIUL010000311.1:0-3725 GCA_040374395.1 Phycisphaeraceae bacterium | reverse complement strand
GCGTAAAGGTGGCGACGAGACACGGCCTCGTCGTTCCGTGCCCAACCCGCGGACGGCTCCATTGTCCATCCAGGGCGGTCGCGGACCGCCCACGCCAGGCTGAAACCCCCGCCCGCCTTCGCTAGACTCCGCGAGGTGCCCGGATCCGCCCTCCTTTCCCGCCTCGCCGGCTGGTTGGCCATCTTCGCGATGGCGGCGAACCTGTGCGTCGGGATGGCGGCGGCGGGCCACGGGATCGAGTCGCCGGCGGAGGCTCCCTCCTGCTGTTGCGGCGACGGATGCGCGTGCGGTCCGGCGTGCGCCTGTTCGGTCGCGCCGGCCGATCCCGCCGAACACCTGCCCGAGACGCCGGCGCCGAGCGTGAACGCGGCCAAGCCGATCCCGCTCGCGATGGCGGCGGAACGGACGATGCCCCTCGCGTCGCCGGCGACCCGCACCGGTACGACTTCCCCGCCCTGCTCCGCCGGCGTCCCTGCCGGCGGCCAGCGGGAAACCCGGCTCCGGACCGGGATCTGCACGACCTGAAGGCGACCTCCGCGCCGGTTCCGCGCGCCGAGCGTCTTCCCCGTGCCCGATCCCCCGATTCCGAACCGGAGCCCACCATGCTTCATGCCCTTCGCGCCGCCCTCGCGGCCACCTGCCTGCTTTCGCTGCCCTTCGCCTGCGTCACCCCGCCGAAGGCCCCCGACTTCTCCGCCGACACCACCCCGATCGACGCCGCGCAGGTCCGCCTCGGCGTGCTCGGGATGTCGTGCCCGAAGTGCGTCTCGAACGTCGACCTCTCGCTCATGCGGGTTCCCGGCGTGAAGCACGTCGCGATCAACATGAAGGATGGACTCGTGACGGTCGATCTCGCCGAGAGCCCGAAGCCGACCGCGGCGCAGCTCGCCCGGGCCGTCGACGCCGCGGGCCTCACGCTCGATCGCATCGAGCCGGTCGTCGCGGGAGCCACGCCGTGAGACGGCTCGCTTCCGTCGCGGCCACCGTCGCCCTCGCATCCTCCGCCCTCGCCCAGGAATCGCCGAACATCCGCTCGGCGACACTGCCGTCGCCGGGGAACTTCGTGCTGCGGCTCTCGGGCAACGCCTATCTCTACGACGGCGGCGGCGCCCTCTTCGAGGAACGCCTGCGGCTCGCGACCGGGATCATTCCCGAACTTGGCGTCGAGGCGCAATTGCCCTTCTACCAGTCCGACCTGAGCTCGGCCGCCTCGGCCCAGACCGGTACCGAACCGCACGCCGCGGGCCTCGGCGATCTCGAGATCGACTTCAAGTTGCGGATCCTGCGGCTCGACACCGGGCCGGTCGACACGCTGCGAGTCGCCCTCCTCGGCGGCATCGAGTGCCCGACCTCGACCGCGGGCTTCGGCAGCAGCGGCTTCGTGCCGAACGCGGGCGTCGCCCTCAACTGGATCAGCGGCCGCCACGGCGTCTCGGCGAACGTGCTCTACCGCTTCACTACCGGCAAGAGCGACGAGTTCGTGCCGCTGCTCGCCGGCGACACCGACGCCGACGTGCTCGAGGCGAACCTCGGCTACCTCTTCCGCGTGCATCCGGCCGAGTACGGCGAGGAGCACGTCGGGGCGTGGTACGCGACGGCCGAGCTGCTCACGACCTACGAGACGAACGGCGACGTCGAGATGCTGCTCACTCCCGGCATCCTCTACGAGGGGCCGCGGTGGGCCCTCGAGGGAACGGTCGGCTTCCCGGTCTGGTCGCAGGTCGACAACCGGCCCGAGGTCGACGTGGTCTTGGGCGTCGGGCTGCGGTTCCTCTTCTGACGGTCAGCCGGACAGCAGCCCCGGCAGTTCCCGCTCGACGAACGCCCGAATCTCGTCCCGCACCCGCCGGTAGTGCGGCATCGCCTCGGCCTCGGTCGCCGCGTCGCGGGCGAGCCGGGGCGGATCGTCGAAGCCGCGATGGACCCGCCGGACCCGGCCGGGCAGCACCGGGCAGTTCTCGTCGGCGTGGCCGCAGACGGTCACGACGAGGTCGATCGTCGCCGGGTCGCACGCGTCGAGGCGCTTCGAGCGGTGGTCGGAGAGGTCAACCCCGACCTCCGCCATCGCCTTGATCGCCAAGGGGTTGACGCCGTGCGGATCGGTCCCGGCCGAGAGGGCCTCGACGCGGTCACCGAGGAGCGCCCGGGCCCAGCCCTCGGCCATCTGGCTTCGGCAACTGTTGCCGGTGCAGAGGAAAAGAATTCGGGTCTTCGGCATGAATTGCCCGATCCTAGCGGCCACGGTCCGGCTCCGCACGCGCGGCGTCAAGGACCGGTTC
The DNA here is from genome assembly GCA_040374395.1 of Phycisphaeraceae bacterium. GTDB lineage: Bacteria > Planctomycetota > Phycisphaerae > Phycisphaerales > SM1A02 > JBEIUL01. The sequence goes on along the minus strand of JBEIUL010000311.1, from coordinate 1,446 downwards.
AGGCTCGGGAGCCCCTCGCATGCTCGGTTCGATCGTCCGTCGTCTCGCCCTCGTCGCGTTCGCCTTCCTCGCCCTGCCCCTCGGCGGTTGCCAGACCGAGAGCGTGGTGACCCGCACCTGCGACGCGGCCGAGGTGCTTCGGCAGTTCAGCCTCGACGGGCATCCCGTGCCGAGCGCCGAGCTCTCGACGGCCAAGGGCCTCGCGATCATCAAGGAGACCGAGGGCGGGCTCATCGTGGGCGGCCGCGGCGGCAAGGGCGTGCTCATCCGCCGCACCGCCGACGGCAAGTGGTCGGCCCCGCTCGCCGTCGACAGCGGCGGCCTTTCCGTCGGCCTCCAGGCCGGCGTGCAGGGCAGCGGCGTGGTGATGGTCTTCCAGTCCGACGTCGCGGTCGACCAGGCGATCAACGCCGGCGACTTCTCGGCGAACGAGGCGGAAGGTTCCCTCGGCCCGTGGGGCGGCGGCCTGCGCGACGCGGGCGGCGGCGTGAAGGTCTACACCCGAAGCGGCGGCCTCTACGGCGGGGCGACGCTCGGCAACACGAAGCTCAACGTGAATCACGAGTCGAACGCCCTGACCTACGGGCACTCGGCGAGCGTCGAGGCGATTCTCGCCGGGCAGGTCGAGCGGCCGCTCGGCACGGGCCAGCTCTATCGGCTGCTGCCCGAGACGGGTCCGGTCCGCACCGCGGGGTCGGGCGGCGGACAGACCGGGTCGGAAGAGTGAGCGGACGCCGTCACCGCCACGCGTCGTCGTTCGCGGGCAAGTAAAACCGCGTCAGGTACTCGGCGACCATGCGGTGCGTCGAGAACTCGGCAGGCACCGTCGCGGCGCTCCGCAGGCAGCGCTTCGCCCACGCGGCGGGCAGGCCGACGCGGTTGCGGGCGAAGAACTCGGGCACGACCTCGTCCTCGAGGCGGGCGTAGAGGCTCTTCGCGTCGCGGGCGTCGCGCTTCGCGGCGTCGTCGATTTCCTTCTCGTCGCCGATCGCCCAGCCGTTCTTGCCGTCGAAACCCTCGGGCCACCAGCCGTCGAGGATCGAGAGGTTCAGGCCGCCGTGCAGCGGCGGCTTCATGCCGCTGGTGCCGCTCGCCTCGTGCGGGCGGATCGGGTTGTTGAGCCAGACGTCGCAACCCGAGACGAGCGCCCGCCCGACCGCCATGTCGTACTCCTCGACGAGGGCGATCTTGCCGCGGAACTCGGGGCTTCGCGTCATCGCGAAGACCTCGCGGGCGAGGGCCTGGCCGCCGAGGTCGGCCGGATGCGCCTTGCCGGCGAAGACCAGCTGCACCGGCCGCTTCGGGTCGTTGAGCAGCTTCGCGAGCCGCGTGGGATTCGCGAAGAGGAGGTTCGCCATCTTCGACTGCCCGTAGTTGGTCCACGCGCTGTAACCCTTGGCGCAGTCCAGGTTGTCGAATGCGATTCCGCCCTTGGGGGCCATCATG
>JBEIUL010000208.1:0-4940 GCA_040374395.1 Phycisphaeraceae bacterium | reverse complement strand
GCCTGACGCGGCCCGGTTTTCGCTGGGGAAAACCTCGCGGCATCGCCGATCAATCGAGTCCGGCGTGGCCCCACGCCGCCGCTCCCGACGGCCGCCGACCGATGCTCTACATCCTGACGCAGCACTTCCAGCAGTGGCTGGACGAGGTGGGCCTCTTCCGCGTCGTCCAGGTCTTCACCCAGGTCGAGTTCCGCGCGGTCGCGGCCGCCCTCGTCTCGTTCGCCCTCGTGCTGCTCGCCGGGCCGCGGGTGATCGCGTGGCTGCGGCGGATCAAGGTCGGCGACAACCCCGAGTTCTACAACGAGACGCTGAACGAGCTGAACAAGCCGAAGCAGGGCACCCCGACGATGGGCGGGATCCTGATCGTCGGCTCGATGCTCGTGACGATCCTGCTGTTCTGCGACTTCATCTGGAGCCAATACGTCCACCTGGCGATCCTCGTGATCGTCTGGCTGGCGGCGGTGGGGAGCTTCGACGACTGGCTGAAGCTGCACGCGGCGAGGCGCGGACCCGGCACCCGCGAGGGGCTGTACGCCTGGGAAAAGCTCCTCTTCCAGTTCGGGCTCGGATTCCTCGTCTCGTGGATGCTCTGGCGGCTGAACGCCGCGAGCGGCAGCCCGGCGGCGGTCGCGCTGAACCTGCCGTTCCAGCGGACCTACGAGCCCGAGACCCGGGCGGCCGCCGAGCTCGCCACGCTCAATCCGGCGGTGATCACGCTCGGCTGGTTCCTGTTCACCCTGATCGGTGGCTTCACCATCACCCTCATGAGCAACGCGGTCAACCTGACCGACGGCATGGACGGCCTCGCGCCGGGCACGGTGGTCATCGCGTCGATCGTGATGGTGATCCTGTGCTTCGTCGCGAGCAGCCAGCCGGCCGCGGGCTTCCTCATGGTGCCGTACGTGCCCGGCGGGAAGGAACTCATGGTGATCGCCGGGGCGATGGTCGGGGCGACGCTCGGGTTCCTCTGGTTCAACGCCCATCCGGCCCAGGTCTTCATGGGCGACACCGGCTCGCTCTCGCTCGGCGGGCTGCTGGCCTACCTCGCGGTGGCGATCCGGGCCGAGTTCCTGCTGTTCGTCCTCGGCGGGATCTTCCTGCTCGAGGCGACGAGCGTGATGCTGCAGGTCGGGTCGTTCAAGACGACGGGGAAGCGGATCTTCCGCTGCGCCCCGATCCACCACCATTTCCAGATGGGCGGCCTCGGCGAGACCAAGGTCGTGGTGCGGATGTGGATCGGCGCCGGGCTGCTGGCCCTGGTGGCGCTTTCGCTGCTGAAGCTCCGCTGATCCGGCCGTACGCTCCGCCTCAGTACACTCCGTCCGGGCGATGGCCGCGCGACGCGACAACCTCGGGAGTTTCCCCGCCCGGCTCGCGATCCTGCTCGCGATCGCGGCGGTGGCGACGGGCACGCTCGCGGCGCAGGTCGTGCGGCTGGCGATCGTCGAGCACGACGAGCATGCGGCCCGCACGGCGCGGGCGCTCCGCCGCACGGGCTGGCTGCCGTTCGTCCGCGGGTCGATCGTCGACCGGCGCGGCGAGCCGCTCGCGATCGACGCGGCGAGCTGGGACCTGCGGGTCGAGTACGAGGTGATCTCGGGGCGGTACGCGATCGACCTCGCGACCGGACGGGCCCGGCGGGCGGCCGGGCCGACGGCGTGGGACGCCTTCGACGACGCGGGAAGGCAGGCCGCGATCGAGCGGTTCCTGCCCGAATGCGACGCCGAGGTCGAGGAGGCGCTCGCGGCGGTCTGCGACGCGGGGGGCTTCGACCGGGCCGAGCTCGAGCGCCGCTTCGACGCGATCGTGCGACGGGTCGCGGCGCGGGCCGACCTGCTGCGCGAGCGTCGCCGCGAGGCGGCGGCGCGGGAGGCGCAGGCGACGGGCGCGCCCCCGAAGCCGGTGCCCGAGGACGAGCCGATCCGCGAGCAGTCGGAGTCGCACCTCATCCTGGCCGACCTCGACGACGCCACCTCGCTGCGGCTCGCGGCGCTGGCCGAGCGCGAGCCGGGACTGTTCGAGGTCGTGCCGGCGACGCGGCGGACGCTGCCGTGGGCCGAGGTCGAGCTCGAGATCCCGCGCGGCGACCTGCCGGGGCCGGTTCGCGCCGCCGGCCCGCTGTCGCTGCGGCTCGAGGGCGTGGCCGACCACCTGATCGGCTCGACGCGGACCTCGGTCCATCGCGAGGATCTCGAGCGGCGGCCGTTCCGCGATCCGGAGAGCGGTGACGTCGTCGATCCGGGCGGCTACGTCGCCGACCGCGACGTGGTGGGTTCGAGCGGGCTCGAGCGGATCCTCGAGGATCGCCTCCGCGGGCGGCGCGGCCGCCTCGATCGCGACCTCGAGCAGGGCACCTCCGACCGCGAGGAGAGCGTGCGCGGCGAGGACGTGCGGCTGACCATCGACGTGCGGCTCCAGGCCCGCGTGCAGGCGGCGCTCGATCCGCGGCTTGGCCTCGCCCGGGTGCAGCCGTGGCAGTGGGGAACCGACGCGCCGCCGCTGCCGGTCGGGCGGGCGCTCGCGGGCGCGGCGGTGGTCATCGAGATCGACACCGGCGACGTGCTCGCCCTCGTGTCGAGCCCGACGCTCGCCGCGGGCGAGGGCAAGTCACCGCTCGATCGCGCCGTCTCGGGCGCCTATCCGCCGGGATCGATCGTCAAGCCCCTCGTGCTGGCCGCGGCGATCACCGAGGGCGTCGCGGATCCCGAGACCTCGATCGAGTGCCGAGGCCACTTCTTCGAGAACGTCACCACGAACACCCGCTGCTGGATCTGGCGGCCCGACCGCGGCCGCGACCTGACCCACGGACCGCTCGGCGGCGCCGAGGCGATCGCCCGCAGCTGCAACATCTACTTCTACGAGCTGTCCCGCCGGCTCGGGCTCGCGCGGACCGTCGAGTGGTTCCGCCGCTTCGGCATGGGCCGGATTCCCGACGTCGGGATCGCCCGCGAGGTCGATCGGGACGGCGACGGGAAGCCCGAGCTCGACGGCGAATCGGCGGGCAGCCTGCCCGACCCGAAGGGACCGCTCGCCGAGAACGTGTCGGCGACCGTCGCGATCGGCATCGGGCAGGGACCGCTCCTCTGGTCGCCGCTGCAGGCGGCGCAGGCATACGCGACGCTCGCCCGCGGCGGCGAGGTGATCGCCCCGTCGATCCTGCTCGACCGTCCCGGGCGCGCCGTGGTCCAACAGCGGATCGGGCTCGACCCGCGCGGCGTCGAGGTCGCGCTCGCGGGCCTTCGCGACTCGGTCACGCAGTCGTACGGGACCGGCCACCACCTGACCCTCGCGGGCGGCGAGCGGGAGGAGCTCTTCGCGATCCCCGGGGCGACGGTGTGGGGCAAGACGGGAACGGCCGAGGCGCCGCTGCTCGCCCTCGACGAGGACGGCGACGGCGAGGTCGAGCGGCGGGTCGACGTCGACCACTCGTGGTTCGTCGGGCTCGTCGGGACCGGTCGGCCGCAGTACGCGGTGGCCGTGCTGCTCGAGCACGGCGGCAGCGGCGGCAAGGCGGCGGGGCCGATCGCGGCGGAAGTGATGCGGGCGCTCGTCTCCGAGGGCTACCTTCGTGTCGGGGCCCGCCGATGAGCCGGTCGCGGGCGATGTCGTGGAGCCCGTCGGCGTTCGCGCGGTCCCGCGACGGCCGGGGGGCCTCGTCGCTCTCGTGGTTCACGCCGGCGTGGATCGCGGTCGCCGCGGCCCTGGGGCTGAGCCTGCTCGGCGTCGAGGCGATCTCGACGACGCGACCCGACTCGGCGGCGCGGCAGTGGGCGTTCCTCCCGATCGGGCTGGTGGCCGCCCTCCTCGTGGCGGCGCCCGACTACCGGCGGTACCGCACGCTCGTGCCGCTGCTCGCGGCGGCGGTGTTGGCGCTGCTGGTCTTCGTCCTGCTGCCCGGCGTCCCCGACTCGATCGTGCGGCCCCGCAACGGCGCCCGCTCGTGGATCAGCCTCGGCGGCCTCGACTTCCAGCCGAGCGAACTCGCCAAGACGGTCTTCATCATCGCGATGGCCGCGTGGCTCTCGTCGACGGCGGTGCACCGGAAGTGGTGGGGCTTCATCGTGACGCTCGGGCTCGCGGCGGTGCCGGTCGGGCTCATCGTCGCCGAGCCCGACCTCGGTTCGGCGCTCCTCTTCCTGCCGACGCTCGCGGCGATGCTGATCGCGGCGAGGGGGCGGCTGAGCCACCTGATCGCGGGGGTGCTGCTCGTCGCGGTGCTCGCGCCGGTCGCGTACCTGACGGCGCTCCAGCCGTACCAGCGGGCCCGAATCGACGCCATCGTCGCCCAGTGGCAGGGCGACACCCGCTTCGAGCAGCGGGAGGGCTTCCAGGGCTGGCGGGCGATGCGGCTGGTGGGAAGCGGGGGCGTCGCCGGGGTCGGCGAGGAGCACGCCCGTTCGCTCGTCCGCCTGAACGCCCTGCCGGAAGAGCACAACGACATGATCTTCGCGGTCGTCTCGGTGCGGTGGGGCGCGATCGGGGCGCTCGCGACGGTCGGGGCGTACCTGGTGCTGGTCGCCGCGGCCCTCTCGACGGCGCTCCTCGGCCGCGACGGTTTCGGTCGCCTTGTCGCGGTCGGCATCGCGGGGCTCACGATCAGCCAGGCCTCGATCAACATCGGGATGACCATCGGGCTGCTCCCGATCACCGGGATCACGCTTCCGTTCGTGAGCTACGGGGGCACGAGCCTCGTCGCGAGCTGGATCAACGTCGGGCTGCTGCTCGGGGTCGGCCTGCGCCGGCCGAAGCCGGGCGACCGCGAGGGTCCGGCGTTCGGCGACGTCGCGTAGACTTCGTCCCGTGACGAGAACCGAGGACGAACGCGAGGATCGACCTGAGGAACGGGCCGGCGAGCCCTTCGATCCGGGCCTGCCCGCGCTCGTTCCGCCGGGGGCGTTCCTCGCGCACCTCGGCGCGACCGGCCTCGAGCTCGAGCCGGC
>JBEIUL010000061.1:0-9032 GCA_040374395.1 Phycisphaeraceae bacterium | reverse complement strand
CGCCTGCCCCGGGCGACCCTCGAGCGGCCGGTTCCGCAGCGTGGCCGTGAACTCACGCAGGCCCGCGGCCTGCACGAGTTCCGCGGCGTCCGGCGCGAGCGCCGCGACCGCAGCGGCATCGAGGCCGGTGATCCGGATCTCGCCGCTCGCCGCGATCGCCGCCGGATCCTCGAGCGACGCGGGCGACAGGCCCGCGACCGTCTCGTCGACGGCAAGCCGGGCCCGCCCGATCGACGCGTCGGCCTTCACGCGGGCGTCACGGGCGAGATCCTCGCCGGCGATCGCCACCGCGACCGGGCCGACCCGCACCGCCTTCTCGAGGCCGGGAGCGGTCACGCCGACCTCGCCCGCGACCTCGACGGTCGCGTCGATCGCGAGGCCCGCGAGCGGATTGCCCTCGGGCTGCAGCGAGGCATCGAGGTCGCGCACCGTCACCCGCAGCGGCAGCGAGGCGTCGATCTCTCGGGCCGCGAAGTGCCGCACCAGGCCCGGCGTGAGCGCCGTCTCGAGGGCGAGCGTCGCGTCGCGGACGGTCGCGAACGAGAGCGGAACGATGGCCTTCGCGACCAGATTCGGCTCGGCGGGCAACGCGTTCCGCTCGCCCGGCCCGGATGCGACCACCGCGAGCCTCGCCTCGACCGTCGCGTCGCTGCCCGGCTTGGCGACCGTGGCCGCGATCTCGCCCCGCTCGCCGATCGTGACCGTCGCGTCCTGGTCGGGCAGCCTCCACGAGAACGTCGACTGCGGACGCACGCGAACCGTGCCCGTGATCGAGCCGATCGCCTCACCCGCGGTCGCGTCCGGGCTCGACGTCCAGTTGAGGCCCGTCGCGGCGAGGCCGAGCCGCACCGGCCCGTCGACCTCCTGCCCCGAAAGCCGCCGCACCGTGGCCGGCAGCGCGGTGAGCGTGCCCGACACCGTCGCATTGCGGGCCGTCGCGCCCGCCGGATCGATCGCGGCGGTCGCCTCGAGCTGCACGCGGGCCGAGCGCATCGACGCGGTGAACGGCTCGTCGGCGCCGCCCGGAGCCGAGAGGCGGAAGTCGACCGTGGGGCCGAGGTCCTCGACGAGCACGACGCCGGTTCCCGCCAGGAACGGCTGCGCGAGGGCCACCGGCAGGTTGCGGGCCTCGGCGGCGCCCGAGAGGTTCCCGAGGTGCACGTCGAACGATCCGTCGGGCCGCACCGCCCGCACGAGCGTGAGGCTCGCCGAGAGCGTGCTCTCGCCGTCGTCGCCGCGGTCCTTCCACGCGCCGCGGGCGTGGGCCGCGACGGTGATCGACTGGCCGAGGGCGGGGCTCGCGATCTTGAGGTCGATCTGGCTGAAGTCGGCGACCTCGTCACCCGCGGGGATGCGCAGGCCCGCGGTCTCGAGCGTCACCGCAAGCGACGACTTCGCGAAGTCGGCCGAACCGGCGCTCCAGCCGGTGACCTTCCCGACGAGCTTCACCGTCCCCTCGGCCCCGAGCGACTCGGCCTTGCCGTCGGCGGCAAGCTCGATCGTGCCCGCATCGCCCTCGGCCGCCAGCGAATAGGCGAGCGAGCGGAGCGCATAGCGTTCCGACGAGCCGTCCCGCTCGCGATTGAGCTCGAGGTCGAGCGTACCGCGGGCGTTCACGCCGAGACCGGCCGGAATGCCCGGCCCGGACGGAGCGGGTCCGCCTGCACCCGCCACACCCGCCGCAACCGGGGACGGCGACGGCGGGAAGAGCCCCGCGAGTCCGAGCGACCCGTCGGCCGCGAGCGTGGTCCGGACCTTCGCGTCGGCGACGAGATGGAAGGTGCCCTTGCCTCCCGAGAGCAGGATCGACAGCAGCCCGTCCTCGATCCGGACGTCGGCGGCGATCCGGTCGGGATCGTCGTCGCGGCCGATCTCGAGCCCCTCGATCGAGATGCCCGAGAACCAGCCGAGCGAGACCTCGCCGACGTTCACCGGCGCGGACGTGCGCGACACGAGCTCCTTCTGCACCAGGCGGCGGGCGAACCCGAACGACGAGAGGAGCGTCGGAAGCATCGCAGCCAGCAGCAGGCCGAGCGCGACGAGGATCGCGAGAACGCGCAGGATGCGGGATCGGGAACGGGGTTTCGATTCAGTCACGCGGCGTCTCCGGTCGGACCGGGGAAGGTACGTTGAACCGGCGGGGCGACCAAGGGGGTGACGACCCGGGTCGGGACGGGTGATTTCCGCCGGTCGCGGCCCGTTCGCCCATCGCTCGCGGGTCGCTCAGTCGACCGCGATCGGCTCGGGCCGCCTCGCGACGTTCTTCAGCATCCGCTCGAGGGCGAGCAGGGCCAGGCGTCGCGCGTCGGGATGAACCCGCACCTCGTTCACCACCTCGCCCGCGGCGAGGTGATCGAGGGTCCAGAGCAGGTGGGCCTGGTCGATCCGGTACATCGTCGTGCAGAGGCACTGGCAGTCGGAGAGGATCCGCACGTCGACGCCGCGACCCGCCGACTCGCGGGCGATGCGGTTCACGAGGTGCACCTCGGTGCCGACCGCCCAGCGGCTTCCGGGCGTCGCCGAGCGCAGCGTCTCGAGGATCATCTCGGTCGAGCCGCGGAGGTCGGCGAGGTCGACGACCTCCTGGGCGCACTCCGGATGCACGAGGACGGTCCGCCCGTCCTGCCGCGCCGCCTCGATGTGCTCGGGCCGGAAGAGCTTGTGCACGCTGCAGTGGCCCTGCCAGAGCAGGACGTCGGCGTCGCGCACCGTCGCGCGGTCGTTGCCGCCGTACTTCTTCCGCGGGTTCCAGAGGGCGGTCTGCGCGACCGCGCCCCGCTTCCGCGCCGCGTCGACCTCGGTCACGAAGCCCTTCGCTTTCGCGGTGTTCCGCCCCAGGTGCTGGTCGGGCAGGAAGAGGATCTTGATCCGCTCGCCCTTCCGCCTCGGCACGTCGCCGCCCGCGAGCGCCCAGTCGAAGACGAGGCCGGCGTTGCTCGACGTGCAGCACGCCCCGCCCCGCTCGCCGACGAACGCCTTGATCGCCGCCGAGCTGTTCACGTAGGTGATCGGAACCACCCGCCACGGGGTACCGGCGATGGCCTCGTGGATCTCCTCCCATGCCTGCACGGTGTCGTCGTAGCTGGCCATGTCGGCCATCGAGCAGCCCGCCGAGAGGTCGGGCAGGATCACGCGGACCGCCTCGGGCGTGAGGACGTCGGCCGTCTCGGCCATGAAGTGGACGCCGCAGAAGACGATGGTGTCGGCCCCCCGCCGGGGGGCCTCGGCGGCGGCGAGCTGGCTCAGCTTCAGGCTGTCGCCGGTGAGGTCGGCGTGCCGGATGACCTCGTCCTGCTGGTAGTGATGGCCGAGGACGAGGAGCCTCGATCCGAGTTCCCGGCGCCGCGCCGCGATCGCCTCGCCGAGCTCGTCCTCGGACAGGCGGCGATACCGTTCGGGAAGTTCCGGTTGCCAGAGCATGCGGGAAACCTGCGGGAGGCCGGGAGTGTAGGTCGAGGACCCCGCCACCGCGTTCCCCCGGCGCGATCGCGGGAAGCTGTCCGCCGGAGGACACCGGCGGGCTGGAAGCACGGTGTCGCGGCCGTATGCTGCCCGTTCCATGCCCTCGTCGGTCCTCGCCCTCGCCCCCGCGAAACTGAACCTCGCGCTGTCGGTGGGCCCGCCCGGCGTCGACGGGATGCACGCGATCTCGTCGTGGATGGTGACGGTCGACCTGCACGACGAGCTGCTGCTGACGCGGCTGCCCGAGGGCAGCTTCTCGCGCTACGCGATCCTCTGGCACGACGAGGCGAAGCGCCGGACCGACATCGACTGGTCGATCACCAAGGACCTCGCGGTGCGGGCGCACCTGGCGCTCGAGCGCGAGACCGGCCGTTCCCTGCCGGTGCAGCTGAAGCTCGAGAAGCGGATTCCCGTCGGCGGCGGGCTCGGCGGCGGCTCGTCGAACGCGGCGGCGACGCTGCACGGCCTCAACCGCCTCTTCGGCCTCGGGCTGCCGGTCTCGACGCTCGCCGAGATCGGCCACTCGCTCGGCTCGGACGTGCCGTTCCTCGTGCACGGCGGAAGCGCCGTCGCCGAAGGCCTCGGCGAGCGGATCGAGCGGCACGCGACGGTGCCGAAGCTGCACGCGGTGCTCGCGTTTCCCGTGGCGTCGTGCCCGACCGGCCCGGTCTACAAGGCGTTCGACCGCCTGCGGCCCGACGCCCGCGTCGATGCGGCGCGGGTGCGCTCGCTGGTCGCCGCGACCGATCCCGCCGCGTGCTTCAACGACCTCGCGCCGGCCGCCTTCGAGGTCGCGGGTTCCCTCGCCGAATGCTCGCGCCGCTTCGCCGGGCTCGCCGAACGGCCCGTGCACGTCTCGGGCAGCGGCTCGACCCTGTTCTGCCTGTGCGACGATCCGCTGCACGCCGAGGCCCTGGCGAACGCCGTGACCGCCCGGCTCGACCTGCCCGCGGTCGCCGTCCGCTCGTGCCCGCGGCCCGAACCCGTCACCGATCCCGAGACCAAGTCCAAGGCCCTCCGCAAGTCCTCCTGAGAATCGAGGCGAATTCCCATGACCGCGACCACCGCCCGCCCGTACGTCCCCGCCGAACTCGACGCCACCGACTGGTCGCGGCTCGAGCCTCTCTACCGGGGGCTGGTCGAGCGTCCGCTCAAGTGCAAGAATTGCCTCGAGAACCTGATCCTCGACCGCAGCGAGCTCGACGCCGCCACCGCCGAGGCCGAGGCGAACCTCTACATCGCGATGACCTGCCACACCGACGACGCGTCGCGGCAGGCGGCGTTCACGCGGTTCGTCGAGAACGTCGAGCCGAACGTGCGGAAGGTCGCCTTCGAGCTCGACCGCAAGATCGTCTCGAGCCCGTTCGCCCGCGAGCTCGACCAGGCCCGCTACGGGGTGCTGCTGCGGCGGCTCGCCGTCGACGTCGAGCTCTTCCGCGAGGCGAACATCCCGCTGCAGACCGAGATCACCAAGCTCGACCAGGAGTACAGCACGATCTGCGGGGCGATGAGCATCGAGTTCGACGGGGCGAAGCGCACGCTGGCCCAGATGTCGCGCTACCTCGAGGAGACCGACCGCGCCACCCGCGAGCGGGCCTGGCGGGCGATCGCCGAGCGGCGCGACGCCGACGCCGACCGCATCGACGACATCTACGACGCCCTCCTCGCCAAGCGGCATCAGATGGCCCTCAACGCCGGCTTCCCGAACTTCCGCGACTACCAGCACCGCAAGCTGCAGCGGTTCGACTACCGCCCCGAGGATTGCTTCGGTTTCCACGACGCGGTCGCCGACATCTGCGTCCCCGCCCTGCACGGGCTGAACGCCGCCCGGTCCCGCCACCTCGGCCTGCCGGCCCTGCGTCCGTGGGACCTCGCGGTCGACGAGCGGGGCCGTCCGCCGCTGCGGCCGTTCCGCGACGGCAAGGACCTGCTCGATCGCACCGCCGCGGTCTTCCGCCAGCTCGATCCCGAGCTCGCTTCGATGTTCGACACCCTCGGCGAGGGCGAGTGCCTCGACCTCGAGAGCCGGCCCGGCAAGGCCCCGGGCGGCTACCAGTACCAGCGGCAGCGGAGCCGCCGTCCGTTCATCTTCATGAACGCCGCCGGCCTGCACCGCGACCTCGTCACGATGGTGCACGAGGCGGGGCACGCCTTCCATTCCATCCTCTGCAAGGCCGACCCGGTGCTCGAGTACCGCGGCAGCCCCATCGAGTTCGCCGAGGTCGCCAGCACGAGCATGGAACTGCTCACCCTGCCCCACCTCGGCGAGTTCTACGGCGAGGCCGAGGCGAACCGGGCCCGCCGCGAGCGGCTCGAGAAGTTCCCGAGCCTCATGCCGTGGATCGCCCAGGTCGACGCCTTCCAGCACTGGGTGTACACGAACCCGGGGCACACCCGGAAGGACCGCACCGCCGAGTGGATGCGGCTGAACGCCCGCTTCGGGTCGAAGGTCGACTGGAGCGGCCTCGAGCGGTTCGCCGAACGCTCGTGGCAGCGGCAGCTCCACCTGTTCGGGATGCCGTTCTACTACATCGAGTACGGCATCGCCGAGACCGGCGCGATGCAGGTCTGGCTCCAGTCGCGGACCGATTGCGCGAAGGCCCTGGCGAACTACAAGCGGGGGCTGGCCCTCGGCGGCTCAAGGCCGCTGCCCGAGCTGTGGCAGGCCGCCGGTTGCCGCTGGGACTTCGGTCGCGGGATCATCCGCGAGCTCATGGACGAGGTGAACCGCGAGATGGCGACCATCCCGGCCTGAGCCGGAGCCGCCTCGGAGGGCGCCGCGGGGCGTTTCGGGGCCCGGACGCGGGTCCGGCGACCCTCCCGGACACGCTCTCCGCCACTTTTTGCCAAAAACCACCGGAGTCCCGCTCGCCCCGGCCCCGGTTTGGGCATGCTGGAGCAGCTTGGTCGGATTCCGCGCCTCGGTGCGGCTCCGGGCCGGGCTACCCATCTGGTGGTGGGGCGGAGATATGGGAAAAAAAGGGCCGTGGACGGCGTCCCATACACGCCGCCCACGGTTTTGTTTTTGGCGGCCACGGTCCGGAAACCACCTCTACCCTGACCGTCCATGGATCCCGACCCGCCGACGCCCCCGGATCGCCCCGGCCACATGAGCCCCGACGAGTTCCGGCGGGCCGGACATCGCCTGATCGACTGGATCGCCGACTACCTCGCGAACGTCGAGCGGTACCCGGTGCAGAGCCGCGTCGAGCCGGGCGAGGTGCGGGCGAAGCTGCCCGCGGCGGCGCCCGAACGACCCGAGCCGTTCGACCGCTGGATGGAGGACGTCGAGCGGATCGTCGTGCCCGGCCTGACCCACTGGCAGCACCCCGGCTTCTTCGCCTACTTCCCGGCGAACGCGAGCGGCCCGGCGATCCTCGGCGACCTGCTCTCGAGCGGCCTCGGCGTGCAGGGCATGCTCTGGTCGACGAGCCCGGCGTGCACCGAGGTCGAGACGCACGTCCTCGACTGGCTGGTGCCGGCGCTCGGGCTTCCCGAGGCGTTCCTCTCGACGTCGACCGGCGGCGGCGTGATCCAGGACACCGCATCGAGCGCGATGGTCTGCGCGATCGTCGCCGCCCGCGACCGCGCGACCGGCGGCCTCGCCGGGAAAGCCGGGTTGCAGGCGTGCCCGCGGCCGCTCGTGGCCTACGCGAGCACGCAGACGCATTCCATCATGTCGAAAGGCCTGCGGATCGCGGGGCTCGGCGAGGAGAACCTGCGGCTGATCGAGGTCGACGAACGCTTCGCGATGCGGCCCGACCGGCTCGAGGCGGCGATCCGCGACGATCTCGCGGCGGGGCGGCTGCCGTTCCTCTGCTGCGCGACGGTCGGGACGACCTCGAGCCTCGCGGTCGACCCGGTGCCCGCGATCGGCCGGATCTGCCGCGAGTACGCGATCTGGATGCACGTCGACGCGGCGTTCGCGGGCGTCGCCCCGATCTGCCCCGAGTTCCGCCACCTGCACGACGGCGTCGAGCTGGCCGACAGCTACGGCTTCAACCCGCACAAGTGGATGCTGACCAACTTCGACTGCCACTGCTTCTGGGTCGCCGACCGGGCCCGGCTGGTGTCGAGCCTGAGCGTGCTGCCGGAGTTCCTCCGCAACTCCGCGACGGCAAGCGGGAAGGTCATCGACTACCGCGACTGGCAGGTGCCGCTCGGCCGGCGGTTCCGCAGCCTGAAGCTCTGGTGGGTGCTGCGGCATTACGGTCTCGAGGGAATCCGGGCCTACGTGCGGTTCCACGTCGGCCTCGCCGGTCGGTTCGAGCGGCACGTGCGCGGCGACGACCGCTTCGAGATCGCCGCCCCGCGCGAGCTCTCGCTCGTCTGCTTCCGGCTGAAGGAGGGCGACGCGGCGAACGAGCGGCTGCTCGAGCGGCTGAACCGCTCGGGCGTCGCGTTCCTCAGCCATACCCGCCTCGACGGGAAGTACACGCTGAGGTTCGCCCTCGGCGCGACCTCGGTCGAGGAGCGGCACGTCGACGCGGCGTGGGACGCGATCCGCGGGCTCGCGGGACGCTGACGCTCAGCCCGCGACTTCCGCGCCGGCCTCGCCGCGCCGCACGGTGATCATCGCGATCTCGGGCGGGCAGTTGATCCTGAGCGGGAACCACGCGCCGAGTCCCGAGGTCACGTAGAGGAACGAGTCGGCCTCGCGGTAGAGCCCCGAGTTGAGCCGGTGCGAGAACGCGAGGTTCGTGCGGGGCCGCCGCGGCACCGCGACCTGCCCGCCGTGGGTGTGGCCGGCGAGCGTGAGCGGCACGCCGAGCCGCGCCGCCGCCCGGAACGACTTCGGGTTGTGCGAGAGGAGCAGGTCGCAGCCGGCCGCCGCCGCGTGCCGGACGCGCCGGTCGCACGCGGCGAGCGAGCGGCTCCAGTTGACGCCGGCGATCGCGAGCGTGCCGCCGCGGGCCGCGATCGTCGCGGTCTCGTCGCGCAGCGTCGAGACGCCGGCGCGGCGGGCGAGGCGGGCGATCTCGCGATCGCTGTCGAGGTGATAGTGGTTCCCGATCACGAGGAACGCCCCGTGCGGCGCCCCGCACCCGGCCATCGCCGCGAAGACCGGCGCGACGCCGTCGTGGTGGAGGTCGACGACGTCACCGGTGCAGGCGATGAGGTCGGGCGAGAGCTCGCCGACCCGCTCGACGATCGCGACCGCCCGCTCGACCGGCATCAGCCGGCCAAGGTGGAAATCGCTCAGGTGCGCGATCGTCAGGCCGTCGAACGCCGCGGGCCAGTTCGGGTGTCGCACATCGACGCGTCGCACGACCGTCTCCTGCGCGAGATGCCGCTTGAGCAGCCGCCCGCCCGACAGCCGGTCGGCCGCGACGGTGAGCACGAGGTGCCGCACCTGCGCCTTCCGGAACTTCACGCTGCGGGCGGCGATCGCATCCGTCCAGCCGCCGCCGGATCGCCGCGGGAGCTTCACCAGGTGATCCCCACGCCGGCGAACAGACCCTGAAGCGAGACGCTCGCGGTGCCCGTGTCGGCCTCGAGATCGGCGTCGAGGTAGCGGTAGCCGAGCCGGGCCGCGACGTTCGGCGTCGCGTAGAGCACGAACGCCGCCT
>JBEIUL010000146.1:0-6185 GCA_040374395.1 Phycisphaeraceae bacterium | reverse complement strand
GTCGAAGTGGTGCCGGAAGTGGCCGATCCGCTCGATCGAGGACGGCCTCGCCGAGGGCGACTGGGCGGGCTGGAAGCGGCTCACCGCGGCGCTCGGCAGGGACGTCCAGCTGGTCGGCGACGACCTCTTCGTGACCAACCCGAAGTTCCTCGCGAAGGGCATCGCCGAGGGCTGCGGCAACGCGATCCTCGTGAAGGTCAACCAGATCGGCACGCTCACCGAGACGCTCGAGGCCGTCGCGATGGCGAGCCGCGCCGGATACCGCGCGATCATGAGCCACCGCTCGGGCGAGACCGAGGACGCGACCATCGCCGACCTCGCGGTCGCGACCAACTGCGGCCAGATCAAGACCGGCGCCCCCTGCCGCAGCGACCGCACCGCGAAGTACAACCAGCTGCTGCGGATCGCCGAGGAGCTCGGCGACGCGGCGGTGTACGGGGTGTGAGGCGGCTCACCCGCCGAGCGTCGACTCGACGCGGCGGGCGAGCTCGTCGACGGCGGTCCGGTTCGCCTCGGGAACCTGCGCGAGGAGCGCCCTCGCCTCGCCGATCGCGGCCCGGGCCGCGTCGCGGTCGCCGGTCGCCCCGAGGCTCTCGGCCAGCAGCAGGAGCGAGACCGGCTCGCGGCGGCCGGTCCGCTCGACCAGCCACCGGGCCATGAACACCGCGTCGGCGGCCGAGGCGGCGTCGCGCGGCGACGCGAGGTGAACCCGCACGAACGCGGGGCCGATTCGGACCCGGAAGGCCTCGTCGGGGGCGTTCGCGGCCGAGACCTTGATCGCCTCGCGGCTTCCCGCGAGGTCGCCGAGCCGCTCGAGGGCGAGGCCGAGGTTGCCCGCCACCGCGGCGTCGCGGGGGTCGTCGGCGAGGAGCCCCTTCCAGACCGCGGCCGCCTCGGCGTCGCGGCCCGCGAGCTGCAGGGCCCTCCCGAGGTCGAGCCGACGCCCACGCACGTCCGGGCCGACCTTCGAGGTCCCCCGCTCGCCGTCGGGGCCCTCGGCGGCATCGCGGTAGTCCTCGATCGCGCCGTCGAGGTTCCCCGCCTGCTCGCGCAGCCTCGCCCGCATCCAGCGGAAACCGGCGACGCCGGGGGCGAGCTCGATCGCGCGATCGGCCGCCGCCTCGGCCTCCGCGCGGCGGCCCTGGAGCCGCTGCGCTTCCGAGAGGTTGCTCCACGCGGTGAACTGCGCGGGCGAGAGCCGGATCGCCCGGCCGGCGAGTTCCTCGGCTTCCCTCGTGAGTTCCTCCGCCTTCGCGGCGTCGCCCGCCGCGAGCGCCCGGCCCGCCTGCCCGAGGACGATCCCCGCGAGGTTGTTCGCGGGCATCCACGCGTCGGGGTTCGCCGCGAGCGTGCGACGCCAAAGCGTCTCCTCGTCTCGGAACGCGGTCGCGTGCGTCGCCGAGATCGCCGCGAGCAGCACGCACGCCGCCCCCGCGATCGCGACGCGGGCCCGCGGCGCGACCGTCGCGGTCAGCCGCCAGCCCGCCCACGCGGCGGCGGCCGCGAGGGCCGGCAACGCGAAATTCGCGAAGTGGGCGGCGACGAAGCTGTAGCGGAACGGGTAGACGTCGAGGAACCCGAGGGCCGGGAAGACTCCGGCGAGGAAGATGACGAGGAGCACGAGCGGCCCCCGCGACCCCTTCCGCCACGCCGCGATCGCCGCGCCGAGCAGAACGAGATCGACGACCAGCGACGCCCACGGCCGCAGGTCGCCGGGCCGGACCGGCTCGCGGGGATAGATGAACGCGAGGTCGAGCGGCGCGAGGAACGTCGCGAGGTAGAACGCCGCCGAGCGGGCCGCGAGCAGCAGCCGCTCGAGCGGCCCGAGGTCGAACTCGCTTCCCTCGGCGCCGACGAGGGCCTTCTCGAGCCACGCGGTGTGCAGGCCGGCGACGAGGCCGATCGCCAGGAACGGGACGACCGCGAGCAGCGTCCGCCGCGTCGCCTCGCGCTTCCAGAGCAGGATCATCACGAGCGCCGGCACCGTCGCCGCCGCGACCGACTTCGAGAGGAGCGCCGCCGCGAAGAGGCCGAACGCCGCCCACCACCGGCCGGGGTCGCGCTCGTCGCGGGCGGCCCGCGACGCCCAGCCGACGAAGACGTGCGTCGAGAGCAGCGCGAACAGCAGCCCGAGCGTGTTCTTCCGCTCGGTGACCCAGGCCACGCTCTCGACGGTCATCGGGTGCACCGCCAGGATCGCCGCCGCGACGAGGGGCGCCGGGAACGCCAGCCGCCGCAGCAGCGCCCACAGCGTCACGCACGCCGCCGCGTGCAGCAGCAGGTTCACCGCGTGGTAGCCCGCGGGCTCGAGGCCCCAGAGGGCATGCTCGATGCGGAAGGTGGTGAAGACGAGCGGGTACCACTGCGGCGTGCCGCCGGGCAGCCAGATCCGGTTCCACCCGTCGGGGGCGACGAGGGCCGGGTTCGCGGTGACGTAGCTGTCGTCGTCCCAGATCCAGCCCGCGGAAAGGGCCGGGAAGTGCGCGAGCAGCGTCAGCCCGACGAGGACCGCCACCGCGACCCACGTCCGCGGGAGCGGGAGTGCGGCCTGCGCCTGCCTTGCCGTTTCGCCGCGGGAATCCACCCCCGGAGTCTACCGGCGGGGCTCAGGCGTAGCTGTGCAGGCCGGTGATCACGAAGTTGATCACGATCCAGTTGAAGAGCATGACGGCGGCGCCCGCGAGGGCGAGCACCGCGGTCCAGAGGCCCTTGTCGCGCGACTTCAGCCGCACGTGGATGAGGATCGCGAAGATCACGAAGGTGTTGAGGGCGAAGACTTCCTTGGGATCCCACCCCCACGGGCGGCCCCACGAGTGGTCGGCCCAGATCGCCCCCATCACGATGCCCGCCCAGAGCAGGATGAACGAGACCTCGATGAGGATCATCGTGGTTCCGTCGAGCACCTCGCCCCAGCTGGGGCCCCGCACCGGCCCGGGCCCGCCCGCGACGAGGCTGCCCGCCCCGCCGACCCGGGCGTACGCCTCGCCGCCGCCGGCGAGCCGCCAGAGCAGGTAGCCGACGCCGGTCACCGCCGCCATGAAGATCAGGCAGTAGCTGAAGATGATCACGTTCGTGTGGATGTAGAGCCACACGTCGTGCAGCACCGGCATCATGTTCGAGATGTTCGGGTTGAGGTAGACCGGCATGAAGTGCGCGGTCATGAGGGCGACCATCGAGCTCACGGCGGCGCCGAGGGCGAAGAGGCCGCGCATCGCGGTCCTGCGGGCGAACCACTCGAGCAGCACCGCCCCCACCGCCCCGAACCACGCGGCGGTGGTGACCGCCTCGAACATGTTCGAGTTCGGCCAGCGGCCCGCGATCCACCAGCGGAGGAGCACGGCGGCCGTCTGCAGCAGGAGCGCGACGCCGAAGACGCCGAGGGAGATCCGCATCGCGTTCGGCCAGCGGTAGACGATCGCCACGAGGAGCGCGACGACCGCCGCGAGGTAGACGAGCCAGATCGAGGTGAGCTGGTCCTTGGCGAAGTACCAGTGCTCCCAGCGGAGCCGCGAGCGGTCGGGGTACGACGCCGGGGCGACCTGCGGGAGGCTCTCGGCCAGGACCGCCGCGGCCGCGTTCACCGCCGCCGCGTCGCCGCGGTTCCAGCCGTTCACGAGGTCGCGCCAGCCGTCGGCGATGCGGGCCTGGAGCGCGACGTCGATGTCCGCCACCGGCGGCTTCCGCTCGGCGAGCAGCACGAACTCGTCAGGCTCGGGCGACGAGCCCGGCACGAACATGAGCTCCTCGATGCCGTGCCACGGCCGGTCGGCCGAACCGTCGCCGTTCGGGACGATGCGCAGCCGCGAGAGCAGGAACCGCGGGTCGATCACGGCCAGGGCCGAGCGGATCTGCGAGACCTGCTTCTCGGTGCGGATGAGGTCGCCCGCGAGCCGGCCGAGCAGGGCCTCGACCTCGGGACGGGCGAGGACCTTGGGCGAGACCAGGCCGGTCTTGCGGAACGCGGCCATGCGCTCGGCAAGCGCGGGTTCCGCCCCCTCGACCGCGACCGCGACCTGCTCGCGGACCTGCTTGTTCTTCACGTAGACGAGGTCGGCGTCGAGATACGCCTGCGGCCGGAAGATGAGGTCGAGGTAGGTGAAGAGCGGCGGCTGCCCCGCGACGAGGCGGGCGCCGGAGACGAGGTCCATGAAGGTGTTCGCGTGCGAGGAGAAGCTCTTGAGCCGCCCCTCCGACTGCACCGCGAGCCCGCCGAGGGTCTCGAGGTCGACCTGCGCGTGGAATGGCCGCGGGTCGTCGCCGCGGGCGGGAGCCGCCGCGACCGCAACGGCCGCGAGCAGAGCGAGCACGAACGTCCGGAACCGGTTCACGCGACACCCCCTTCCGAGGCCTGCCTCGCCCGCACCGCCTCGATCCGCGCCCGGGCGGCGGGATTCGCCGCCAGCGCCTCCTCGAGCCGCTTCCGCCGGATCGCCGGCTTCACGTAGAAGGCGTACATCATCCCCAGGCACGACACGATCGTGCCGAGGAGCATCGTCCAGACGCCGTTGCGGTTCGCGACGCCGAGGACCGTGTAGTTGAGGCCGCGCGACGCCCGCGGGGCGTTGTCGCGGGCGGGATCGGGCGGATCCCATTGGGCCTGGAAGAACGAGAGGCCGTCGTGCGCGGCGGGCTTGTTGACGCTCGTCGGGACCGGCTCGCCCCACGTGCCGTCGGCCGCGTCGCGGAACCGCAGCATGCTGGTGTAGTCGCGGATCGTCGAGGTCTCGCCGGTGAAGCCGCCGACGTGCGCGGTCAGGATGAACTCCTCGAGCGCGACCTCCGACGGCAGCGGCAGCCGCTGTCGCGACAGCATGACCTCGAGCTCGCTGCCGTCGGCGAGACGGATCCGGTCGGGCCGGTACGGATACCGCCGCAGCACCTCGCGCTCGCCCTCGAACGGGTAGACGTGGTACGGGATCCACCGCGACTCGGTGCCGGCCGGGCCCGGCGACTCGAGCTTCGCCATCACGAACTGGAGACCGGCGTCGCGGTCGCGTTGCCGCTTGGGGATCACGAACGGCTTGGTGACCTCGACCGCGCTCGGGAGGTAGTCGTCGACCCGCAGCACGAGACCCGCGGGCAACGTCGTGCCGCGGCCCTTCGCGACGTCGATCACCGTCACCTCCGTCTCGCCGATCGCGTTCACCAGCCGCAGCCGGTCCGGCTCGGGGCCGACCACGAGCGTGAGGAGGGCGATGCCGTGCCCGGGCTCGTAGCGGACGTCGATCGACGGGTCGACCACCGCCGCCCCGCCGTGCGGGTCGGGCTCGCCGGTGCGGAGGCGGGCGAGCGACTCCTCGGTCACGTCGCGGGTCAGCGCGGGGTCGGCGAAGACCCAGCGGCGGAACGCGCCCTTGGGCGTCTCGAGCTCGACGATCGCGACGCTCGCGGATCCTCGCGACAGGATGATGTCGTCCTGCACCGCGATGACCCGGTACGAGTAGCCGGTCTCGCCAATCTTCACGAACTCGGCGTCGTTGCGGCCGAGGGCGATCTCGCGCACCGGCTCGCGGATCTCGACGCCCGCCTCGGGGATCCTGATCACGAGCGTCGGCGGGTTCCGCAGGGCCGCGAGTTCCTCCTCGCCGCGGATCGCCCGGAACTGCACGAGCCCGCGGTCGCCCTTGTTCTTCCGCGGGTCGAGGGCCTCGAGGCGGTACTCGCTCTTCGACCCGTCGTCGGCCGCGAGCGTGAGCCACGCGACCGGCGCGAAAGGGGCGCCGGGAGGCCCGGAGAGGTACTGCGTGCGCTCGAGCGCGTAGCGGAGGTAGCCGGTGAGCCGCAGCGTCGTGCCCGGGGCGGGATCGTCGGCGGCGGCCGCCGGCACCGCGACGTCGATCGGATCGACCGGGAGCGGCTCCTCGCCGGGGTTCTCGAGGACCTCCTCGCGGCTTGCGACGTAGTCGTTGTAGAGCGGAAGCCCCTCGATCGGCCGCTCGACCCACGCGGCGTCGCCGGGCCGCCGTACGTAGAGCGCGAACGCCTTCTCGAAGTCGTTCTTCAGGAAGAACCACCGCGCCGGGTCGTACTCGAGCGAGAGCGAGAGCGTCTCGTCGACGAGCGGCTTCCCCGTCTCCTTGATCGCCCGCTTCATCGGCTGCGACTCGTCGCCGGTGAGGATCACGTCCTCGGTGTGCTCGGGGTGCCCCGCGAGCAGCTGTCGGAGGAACGTCTTCGACCCTTCC